>JABHZW010000017.1 GCA_018656005.1 Candidatus Pseudelusimicrobium marinum
AATTATTATTGCAGTAGTTTTTTCAGTTGTAGCATTTTTGATAGCTTCAATATCTGGTTGAAAAGTGCCTTCTTTTGGTTTGACAATAACAGGTTTACCGCCTGCAAGTTGAACCATATCTGGATAGCTTACCCAATATGGTGCTGGGAAAATTACTTCATCGCCTTTATCTACAGTTGCTATTAAAAAGTTGAATAAAGATTGTTTTGCACCGGCAGAAACAACTACATTGCTTGGTTTAATTTCTTTACCATAATTTTTTTTAGTATATTTTACAATTGCGTTTTTAATTTCTGGTGTACCGCCAACTGCAGTGTATTTTAAATTTCTTGTATTCGCTTTTGCGATGATTGCATCGACACAACTTTGCGGTGCAGGAAATTGTGGTTCTCCCCCACCCAAATGGATAAGCGGTTTACCTTCTTTTTTTATTTTTGCCACTTTTGCATTTAGGTTTAAAGTTATGGATTCCCCAATTCTATTCTTAACATCACTCAATTTTAATTTCATTTTGTTCCTCTTTTTGGTAATTTTTTTTACTCCCTCTCCCTATAAATAAGGGAGAGGAAATTATGATATTTTTTATTTCCTTTTAAAGTATTTATAGAAAACAAAAGAGAGCTGCAAAGCCCTCAATTTCTTTATATATCTCTATACCAATATTTTATTTATATTTTGTTATTTTTACAACCTTTTTTTTCTTTATTTTATTTTGTCATTCTGAGAGAAACGAAGTGAAGTCGAAGAATCTCTGTCTTTAACTTCACACTATAATACCAAGATCCTTCGACTTCGCTCAGGATGACAAGAAATTTATTCTTTAAACGGAGGGAGTGGGATTCGAACCCACGAGAGTAAATAATTACCCTACAAGTTTTCGAGACTTGCTGTTTCAACCGGACTCACACATCCCTCCTACACTTAAATTTTAACATAAACAACAGAAATCGTAAACTAAAATATAATAATTATGTAAAATTTAATTACATCACTTGTCATCCTGAACTTGTTTCAGGATCTTATAGAAGGATGCTAAAAAAGACCCTGAAACAAGTTCAGGGTGACAGAGCGGAGTAGTAAAATTTAATATATAAGTTTTGTCATTCTGAGCGAAACGAAGTGAAGTCGAAGAATCTTTGTCTTTAACTTCACACTATAATACCAAGATCCTTCGACTTCGCTCAGGATGACAGTATGGTTTTTTAGGATGACATAAGGAATTTAATAATATGAAAACAGTTTTCTTCGGAACACCAAATATCGCAATACCCTTTTTAGAAGTATTGCATAAAAATTCTGACATTCAGCTTGTCATAACCCAACCAGATAAGCCCCGTGGTCGTGGTATGCAAATTTCGCCATGCGAAACCAAAGTTAAAGCTCAAGAACTCGGGCTGGAAGTTGCACATAAAATACCCGCCCAAATAAATGCAGAACTTGGTGTCGCCGTCGCTTACGGCAGATTAATAAAAAAAGAAACTATATCCCAATTTAAACACGGCATAATTAATATCCACTTTTCTATGCTTCCAAAATATCGTGGTGCATCGCCCGTACAATATGCTTTGCTTAATGGTGACACAAAAACAGGTGTTACAGCCTTCTTTATAGACGAGGGTATGGATACTGGCGATATCTTCTTACAAAAAGAAATAGATATATCCCCAGAAGATACAGCATTAACTCTGTTTCCTAAATTGATAGAAGCAGGCACTTCCATATTAAAAGAATGTCTGGCTAAAATTGAACAAAAAAATATTACCCGCACAAAACAGACGGGTGAATCAAGCAATGCTCCATTAATTAATAAGGAAGACTATAAACTAAATTTTGAACAAGAAAGTGCAGAAAAAATCCATAATAAAATTCGTGCTTTAGGTTTTGGTAAGGCAGTTGCAGATATTAATGATAAGCCATTAAACTTAAAAATTCTAAAAACATCAATAGCTGAAGATAAGATTTTTCAAGTTTCTTCCACCCAGAAACCGTCCACGATAATATTCATTGAAAGAGGGCTCGGCTTTTTTGTAAAATGTAATAGTGGAGTTTTATTGATAGAAAAACTACTACCTGCTGGAAAAAAAGAAATATCCGCATACGATTTTATAACTGGTAATCAAAAAAAGGTAGGGGACACTTTATTTATATGAGAAAAGATGTAATCAACAATATTAAAAATGTAAGAGTTTCAGCAAAAGCGATGCTTATCACTTTAGAAATTATTCTAGTGATAATAGTTCTAATGGTGATAGGTTATTTTAGTTTTAACTGGGCATTTGCATCGCTCGTTCACACTCGCGACGATGTTGTAGTACCAGACATCATGAAAAAAGATGCTAAAGCAGCTTTAGATATTTTGGAATCTGAAAATTTAGCGATCAAAAAAATAGGCGAAGAATACGACCCTAATATGCCACACGGACATATTATAAGACAACTCCCCCCTGCAGGCACAACCGTAAGAGAAGGCAAAATAATACGGGTATGGTTTAGTCAAGGTTCTGAAGAAGTTTATATGCCAAGTTTACTTGCTTTAGAATTAAGAGATGCAAGATTTAGTTTAAGGAAAAATCATCTTGAACTCGGCGATATAACCAATGCTTATTCATTAACTTATGATAAGGGTATAGTAATTTCGCAAGACCCTGCACCAGACACAATTTTACCTAAAAATGCGACAGTAAATTTGATAGTATCAGAAGGCACTCCGCCAGATACAATTTTAATAATGCCAGAATTTAGACAAAAGAATTTAAGCGAAGCAACCCGTTGGGCTAGCGAACAGGAATTAGATTTAATTATTAAAGAAGACAAAGGTTCTATGTTCCCAAGTGGTACAATAATTTCACAAAATCCATCGCCAGATTCGCAAATAAAACCTGGTTATAGTGTAAAAATAACTGTCAGTAAAAGACGAAAGAAAAAAGATGAAAAGTATCATCGTGTACATTATGAGTTGAGTCAAGGCAGAAAAGAAAGCCAAGTGAGAGTGATGTTAGTTGATAGTTTTGGCGAACAAGAATTATTTAGCGAAGTGAAACAACCTGGTACAAAAGTAGATTTTACAATTCCATACACAGCCGACGGCACAATAAGAATTTTCGTAAACGGAATTTTAGTACAAGAAAAGGATTTAAAATAAACTAAGGATAATACCAATGAAAAAAATAACTTTCTTAACAATATTTGTTTTTGTATTTGCAATAATAGGCTTTGCAGAAAAAACTTTAGAACCTACTAGTGCTAAAGCTCAATACGATTTAGCTGAAGAATATTTTTCCAACTGTACTCCAAAAAAAGAATATAAAGAAAATTGCGAACAAGCAGTTTATTGGTATCAACAATCATCAGCTCAGGGAAATTTAAATGCACTTTCATCACTAGCTTATATGTATTCAAATGGGTTAGGTGTAAAGAAAAGCAAGAAAAAATCTTTTAATATTAATTTAAGTGCTGCTGAATCTGGCAATGCCTCTGCTCAACATAATTTGGCAATTGCATTTTCCGAGGGCGAAGGTGTCAAAAAAAATACTAAAACAGCTATTTATTGGTACGAAGAAGCAATTAAAAATGGAAGTTCTAGAGCTTTTAATAATTTAGCTTCTAAATATGAACATGGTCAGGGAGTAGAAAAAGATTACGAAAAAGCTCTTAAACTATATCAACAATCTGCTTCTAAAGGCGATTGTTGTGGACAGCATTCATTATCAACAAGATACTTTGAAGGAAAAATAACCGAACAAAGTGATGCAAAAGGATTGTATTGGTTAGAAAAAGCATCAGACTCTGAGGAATTAGAATGTGCAGATGCTTATTACGATTTAGGTATGTTATATTACGAAGGAAACAAAGTAGAAGAAAATTTAGAAAAAGCAATTTATTTATTTGAAAAAGCAGAACACCAAGATTATAAACCAGCTATAAAAAAATTAAAAGAAATAGAAATGAGTAAAAAATAAAAATATTTGTCATCCTGAACTTGTTTCAGGATCTTATAGTAAGATGCTGAAATAAATTCAGCATGACATAAAGAGTGTAAATTTTATGAAAAATAGAATATCAAAACCAAAAGGACAAATTGTAATTGCCCCCTCAATGCTTTCTGCAGATCTTTATAACTTGGGTTCGGAAATTAAAGAAGTAGAAACTGCAGGCGCAGATTGGTTGCATCTCGATGTAATGGACGGACATTTCGTCGATAATTTATCTTTCGGGCCGGCTTTTGCTAGCCATATAAGAAAGAACTCAGAAATACCTTTGGATGTTCATTTAATGGTAACAAACCCATCAAAATTTATAGAACCTTTCGCAAAAGCCGGCGCAGATTTAATAACAATTCACCTTGAAAGCGAAGGCGATACACATGAAACTTTAAAGCAAATTAAAAAGCAAAAAGTAAAAAGGGGTTTGAGTATCCGTCCGAATAGTGATATAATGTCTATAAGGCCATTTTTAAAAGAAGTGGACCTTGTTTTACTTATGAGCGTCAATCCAGGTTTTGGCGGTCAAGGTTTTATGCCAGAAAGCATAGAAAGAATTAAACAGCTCAGAGCTTTAATAAAAGAAAGCGGTAAACCGATTTGGCTTGAAGTGGATGGCGGTATAAACAAAGATACAATAACCAAAGTAGTACAAGCAGGGGCAGATGCTTTGGTAGCAGGTAATGCAATTTTTGGTAATGGCGATTCACATCAGCAATTAAGAGAACTAAAAGATATATTTAAAAATTAAATCCCATACGGGTTTTTACAAGTATTTTGTGATAAATTTTTATTTTTATTTGCGACGACTAGTCCGTTCAGCGAATACTGCGAAGCAGTAGCGGGACTTTAGGAAGCAAAAAAATAAAAATTTAGCCAGAAGACGAAGTAAAAAGGAGATTAAAGAATGATAGTATTAAGACTACAAAGAGGCGGAAAGAAAAAAGAACCGCATTACAGAGTAGTAGCAATGGATCAAAAGAAAGCTACAACAGCACAAGCAAAAGAAATTTTAGGACATTATCACCCATGTGATAAGGAAAATCAAATAACACTAAATATCGAAAGGGTAGATTATTGGTTAAGTGTCGGTGCAAAACCATCCGAAACAGTGGAAGATTTAATTAGAAAAGCAAAGGGCGAAAAACCTTTACAAAGAAAACATGTAAAAGTTTCTAAAAAAGCAAAAGAAAAAGCAGCAACAAAAGCTAAAACAGCACAAGAAGAAAAAGAAACTGTAGCAAAAGCTAAATCAGAAGAAGCAACAAAACCTGCTGAAGAAGTTCCAGCTGAAACACCAAAAGTGGAAGAAATACCTGCTCCAGCAGAAGAAATTAAAGAAGAAACTAAAGAAGAAGTAAAGGAAGAGGCTCCTAAAGTTGAAGAAAAACAACCAGAACCACAACCTCAGCCTCAGCCAGAAGAAAAGCCAGAAGCTTAATTAATAAAAGGTTTACACAAGGGGTTTTAATATGAAGGAACTCGCAGTTTTTTTAATAGAATCTTTAGCAAGTCAAAAAGATAAGGTAAACATTAGTTATACCGAAGAAGGCGAGCTTATAAAAATAAATGTTAAGTTAGACACTTTAGACAAAGGCAAAATTATCGGTAAAGATGGTAGTATAGCAGAAGCCATAAGAACCGTACTAAAAGCATGCGGTAGTAAAAACAAAAAGAAAGTGATACTAAAGATAGAAGATTAAGATGCTTAAAGCAGATGTAATAACAATTTTTCCAAAAATGATAGATGATTGTCTATCAGAAAGTATAGTCGGAAGAGCTAGGAAAAATAAAATTTTGAAAATTGGTTTTGTAAATCCAAGGCAATTTGCCAAAGATGTGCACAAAACTATAGACGACAGACCTTACGGTGGCGGGCTTGGAATGACAATGATGGCAGAACCGCTTATAAAGTCTATAAAAAAAGTTAAGACAAAAAGTTCTTTAGTAATTTTGACAAGTCCACGAGGGCAGATTTTTAATCAAAAGCTTGCCAAAAAGTTAGCTAAGAAAAAGCATTTAATTTTTGTTTGCGGTCATTACGAAGGTGTAGACGAAAGAGTGCATGAAGCAGTTGATATGGAAATTTCTTTAGGGGATTTTATTTTAACTGGTGGAGAACTAGCAACTTGTGTTATGTTGGATGCCATTGTAAGACTTCAAAAGGGTGCATTTAAAAAAAGTGGTGTGGCAGAAAACGAAAGTTTTGAAAATAATTTATTAGAAGCTCCTCAATATACAAGACCAGAAATATTTGACGGCAAAAAAGTACCAAGTGTTTTACTTTCGGGTAATCATAAGAAAATTGAAGAGTGGAAAGTGGAGCAGTCAGAAAAGTTAACAAAGAAATTTAGACCAGATTTGTATAAAAAATATAAAGAAAATTTAAGCAAAAAGTAGGAGAATAGAAATAAAATGAAATTAGCAGAAATCAAAAATCAATCTTTAAAAACAGACTTAGCCCAGTTTAAAGCTGGCGATACAGTTAAAGTTTTTGTAAAAGTTGTAGAAGGAAATACAGAAAGGGTTCAGCCATTCGATGGTGTTGTAATAGCAAGAAAAGGTGGCGGAATAAGTGAAACTTTCACAGTAAGAAAAACATCATTTGGTGTAGGTGTGGAAAGAATTTTCCCCGTACATTCACCAAGAATCGAAAAAATTCAAGTTTTAAAAGTTGGTAAAGTGAGGCGAGCAAAATTACACTACTTAAGAGAATTGACAGGTAAAAAAGCAAGAATTAAAGAAGTAGAAGTAGTAAAACCAAAAAAAGCTACAAAGAAAGTTGAAGCTAAAAAAGAAGCAAAAGTGGAAGCACCAAAAGCTGAAGCAAAAGCAGAAGTTAAAGTAGCAAAAAAGCCAGCAGCAAAAACAGTTGAAGCTAAAACAGAAAAGAAATAAATTTGTCATTGCGAAGAATTCGTAAGAATTCTGTGGCAATCTCAATCTAAATTTAAAAGCCGATGACAAATGTCATCGGCTTTTTTTATACAACTCTAAATATTTTTTTAGTTGTTGATATTATAATAAATATCGTTAGAAAATCGTTTTATCCAATATTTTCTTTTTGCAGTTATACTGTCTGCTATGTTTTCATATCCTAAATAAGATGCAAGTTGGAAGGGAGTTCTACCATTCCCATCTGTCCTATCAATATTTACATCTACATCCAGTAATCGTTGCACTAATTCTTTATCTTTTTTGTTTATTGCTAAATGAATGGGAGAATCAAAATTATCATTTGGAATATCAAAAAGCCATTGCATATTCTCTTTAACTGTTTTATCAATATAATATTCAATCATTTGTGACTTTGTTTTTTGATTTTTTTCAGTATCTTCCTGCTTATATTTCTCGAGCATTACAGCAAAAAGAATAGTGTTTCCGTTCATTGAAACTCCAAAACCGTGATCATTAACCAACGATTTGAATTCTTCTAAAAGATCTAATTCAATACTTGCAGAAATAAGTTGCCTTGTTGAAGCTCCTTGTTCTTTTAGTTCTAGAAATTTTATTTCTTTTTTTGTTTTGGCATTTTGGGCAATAGCTTGAGATATCGCACATTCTAGCTCAGTACACCCTGGACAACATTGTGTTTTGCTTTCTTGAGCTTGTATATTTATAGTTATTAATAATGCAACTGCGAGCATTGATAATATTATTTTTTTCATTTTTTCATCCTCCGAATTAAATTGTATTTTCATAATACAACTATATTTTACAAGTTGACCTGTTTTCCCACAAGGTACTTTAGTACTAGTTGCTTATGGTAAATAAGTACTACTTTGTATTTACACTCTAAATGTAATAAAATATGCAATATGAACGATTTTGATAAAGAAATATTTACAACTCATTCCCCCACCCATATCATCGGTATAGACGAAGCCGGTCGTGGCTGTTTGGCTGGTCCAGTGGTTTCCGCTAGCTTTATTATGCCGAAAAATTTTATCAATATATATAAAGGTGCCACAGATAGTAAAAAACTTACCCCC
>JABHZW010000062.1 GCA_018656005.1 Candidatus Pseudelusimicrobium marinum
AACTTTGCCATATAATTAACTATCCTCTCTTAACCATAAATCGTAAAAAATTATTAAACAACTTATTAGAAATAAAAGTATCATTCCAAAATAATATCCGCCACTTTCGGATAGCTTTTTATGAGATTGTTTTATAGGATACTCAAGTGCTTTTTTTCCTATAAAAAACCAAGCAGCATTAGAATTGTTTAACATTATTTTGTTTTTATCTACATCTAATTTATTTGTGACTTCTAATGTGTTAGTTTGTTTTTCTTCGTCGTAAAGTGAAAAATCATATTGATCTATAATATCTATTCTTGCTTGCAAAGATACATTTGTATCCTCATATCTATCTGACAAATATTTGTTATAAGCATTAAGTTCGTCCAAACTTTCGTATACAAGCGGACTAGCATTATAACTCCAAATAGCTAAACCAAATACTATTAAAGAAATTAATGGTGCTAACACCATCAAAAAGTTTCTTCTTGCGTAAACCATATATAATGAGGATATACCAGTAAATATTGCTAAATATTTAAGCACCATTGCTGTTTGGTAATCTACCTGAGGTTGAACATAAGTAGCATTATAAACTGCATACATAAATATACATAAGGATACTAAAAGAAATGCATCATTTAAATAGCCAGTACTTTTTGTTCCGCTAAACCAGAAAATTAATAAACCAGAAACCAAAGTGTACATTAAAAAGTAGTTTGCATTAAAGAAATTTAGCACTGAAATATCAAAAGTATTAAACAAACCACCCAAGTAAGCTAAAAATGCTAGTAAAAATAAAAAATATCTAGAATGAGTTAATTTTTCTACATTACCAATACCCCATATTAAAAATATAATTGGAAGTGTTAGCAAAGAAAATAAAAATTGGTTCGCAATAAATTTACCTCCCCATGGTGCTAATATTGCTTCGACAAAACCCATACCTTCTGTTAAGTGTTTTGAACAAATTCCACCAAGTACCGAAAAATGACTCATAACAATTATGGATAGTAAAATAAATCCAGAAAACAGTAAAACATTTTTAAATAAATATTGAGAAATAATACCTTGTAAAACATTTACTCTTGTTATTTTATCAACCGCTTTATTTATTTTTGTGGATTGAGTTATATTTTTTACTTTCTTTTGTTCTTGTTTTGGTTTCCCAAGTTCTTCATCTGCTAAAGGAATAAAATGTTTATATTTTGCTTTTGTTGTTGTACCTATTTTTTCATTCTTAGTTTCTCTTTTATATTTTTGAGTAAACTCTTTTTTAATATCACCTTCGTCGTCTTTTTTATCGTCATAATCTTCGATGCTTGTTAGTTTTAAGCCCATACTTTGTTTGATGTCTATAGCATCTTCGTTTTTATATCTTCTATAACTTTCTTCTTCTATACCTTTGGTAAAATATTCTAAACATTCAGAAGCAGATTGAAATCTATCTTGTGGTTTTTTTGCCAGTAAACGCATTGTTGCTTTTGTTATCCAAGAAGGAATATCTTTTCTTTCTTTTGAAGGATCTGGCACGGGTTCTGTAATATGTTTTTGAATTATATCTATTGAAGTTTTACCCTTGTAAGGATATTTACCTGTTAATGCATAATATAAACTTGCACCTGTGGCATAAAGATCTGTTCTTGCATCAATGTCTCTTCCTAATGCTTGTTCTGGAGAAATGAAATATGCTGTACCTGCTATTTCTTTTGTTTTGGTACTTTTAGCATCTTTTTCTATTTTTTTAGCTATACCAAAATCCACAATTTTGGCTTCTAAATTTTTATTGACTAATATGTTGGAAGGTTTTATATCCCTGTGAATTATACCTTTTGCATGACCGGCAGCTAAACCACAGAAAACTCCTCGAAAAATATCTACAACAAAGTCTATAGGAAGATGCTTTTTTTTCTTAATTATGGAAGATAAATTAGCCCCTTCAATGTAGGACATAATAATATAATGGTATCCATCTTGCAAACCTACATCATACACTTGGACTATATTGGGGTGATCTATTTCTGCTATAGCACGAGCTTCTTTTAAAAAAAAGTCTATAGCTTTTTCGTCTTTTGAAAGAAACGGACTCAGAACCTTTAAACACACGATTCTATTTAAGGCCTTGTGTTTAGATTTGAATACGGCTCCCATACCGCCCTCTCCTACCTTCTCTAGGAGGATACAACCGCCTAATTCTTTACCTATTAGGCTCATAAAACTGTCTTTTTTCTTATCTTTCATATGTGAATTATTATACTATATTTTAAAAAATTTTAATAAAAGTACTTGCTTTTATTTAAAACAGTATGTAAAATGTTTATATATTATATGTAATATGATTATTTGAATATGAAATTATTAGGATAAAGGGATAAAAACTTATGGAAAGTAGTTTCTTGATACTCAAGAATATTGGAAGTCTAACATTAGAAGATAACTCTGAAATACGGTTTTCTATCGATTCTTATCGGGGTTATAAATATGCTTCTATAAGAAAATATCTTAAGTCTGACACATACACAGGGCCAACAAAGTCTGGTATAACAATGACAGCAGATATCGTAAAAGGTATAGCTGCGGTTATAAAAGAGTTACCAGATACCACTGAAGAAATACAAGAAAGCGAGCTTGGTAAATTTGCAAAAAGACCAGGACTTTCTGTTATAGTAAGAACCAGTTCTTTCAGAGGAAAAAAAGGCCTAGATATAAGACAGTGGCAAGAAGACCAAGCTTATAAAGGTTGGACAAAAAAAGGTATAAGACTACCATTAGATAAAGTTAAAGAAGTAAAAGAGCTTTTCGCACAAATAGACGAAGCATTGAAAGAATAATGGTTTGCATTTGAAATAGCTTAAAAACTTTATAAAAATCAACTAACCGTTGATAAAAAAATTTTGTGTAAAAATAAAAGCCTCGCTCTTAACCGAGCGGAGCTTTTTAAATTTTATCGTGACCAATAAAAAACCGTTCCCCATTTATTATACAGATATTTCCCCAGTCTTTTTTCTCTATTGTTAATGCTTTTTCACTAAAAACTTTTTTCAAATACTCTACAATATCTATAATGCTTTTTTTATCTTCTTGAGTTTTAAGAATAATCTCATCTATTTTATCAAAATGATGTGATAAATCTTTTTCTAAAAAATCACCTTTCTTTATTGCCTTATAAGCTCCTTTTCTTAAACCTATTAATCCTTGATATCCTTCACTAACTGTATTTATACTTGTAAAACGAGCTCTTGATGCTTTTATTCCCTTTAAATCACCTATAAATTCTGTCATAGCATGAAACATTTTATCTTTTTCTAAAATATGATATCCCCCATATATGGCTTCGTAATATCTTAAATCTGCTTCAGTTTCTATTTTAAGAGAAGCTCCTCTTAAAGATGGGGTATTTATCCATTTATAAATATCTATTTTACCAATAGCTGTAAAAAATACTGGAGAACACTCCAGAGAGTTCATCATTTTATAGCTAACTTCTTTGTTTTCAGCAGTAAGGTCTTTAAGAAGATTAATTAAAACTTTTTCATCTTTAAGTATTTCAAAAGCTTCCCTGGTAATAATCCCAGGTGATGCCTGAATTTCATTCTGTAGGGATAAGGAAGAAAGAATCGTAAAAAGTTTTTTCTTTTCAGATTGGGTTATTTTATTGTTAAAACCTTGTGAAATAGAGTGATAATAAGTCACTAAAGTTTCTATAGTTTTAGAATCGTTAAGGTTAAGCAATTCCATATCATCAAAAGGTTCATTTACGCCCTTAACATACACCGCTTCAATATATTTTTGTATACCTTTAAAATCTTCTGGCATTGGTTTTTGTAATATTTCCACTGCTTCGCTAAGTTTTATTCTTTCATCATGTTTATGTATAAAACTTGTGACATTTTTATATTCTAGCAACATTTCTTCTGTTAAAGGGGTTTTTATATTTGCAGGTTGGTTTTGTTTTAAAAGCAAATCAGCATAATTTTTATTTGGAGTTGTTGTTTCTTTAGGTTTTATTGAACCAAATTTTAATTTAGGGCGTTTAGATTTGTTCACTATTGCTTTTGTTTGATTTACTAATTCGGCTAAAGTAACATTTTTATCTGCTTCAAAAATTTCCTTAGCTATACCATACTCGTGTATACCCTTTGCTAAATAATGTAAATCTTCTAAATTTTGTTTATTTTTTACAACATCTTCCCCATACATTAAGAAAACTTTCTTAACTATATCACCAGAATTTGCTAAATGGAATTTTTCTATAACTATACCCGCTCGCTCTAGCTCTTCTATTAAAGCGTAACCAAAAGCATCGTTTATAGTTATTTTTTTAGATTGGTCGGCTTGTTTTACAACTATATCCGTTATATTTGTGAATTTTTCATAAGGAAGTTCGTATACAAACTTATCCCCCTCTTTAAAGGCTTTTAACACTACTCTAAACACCTTTCCAATTCCAGATGGTATTGCGGGTGCCATTACGGGTGCTTTGGATATTTTTGTTTCTACTAAATTAGTTAAGCTGTCCGTAGCATTTATGCTAGCAGACACCATTAATAAGCTTATTATTAATATTAATACTTTTCTCATACCTATATTTTACCTGTTGAGGATTTTTGCCACAAGGTACTTTAGTACTAGTTGGATATAGTGCTTTTAGGCTAGAAGAAACATTCACCCCCACCTCGCTAATCATTCTGATTAGTCGTCCTCCCCCCTCACTTAGGGGGAGGAAAATAATCCCTCTCCATGCGTGAAGCGAATTTGTGAAAAAAATAATCCCTCTCCATGCGTGATGGGAGAGGGAAGCGAATGTTAATGAGCAGGGTGAGGGTGAATGCTACCTTTAAATATAAAAATGGTTGCCTTTTGTTTTATCTATATAAGATTTGGGAACAGTGTTTTAACTTGGAAGAGTCTATTTGCCATGGTTCTTCTAGCATTGCTTCTTTGTAGATGGTTTCTGCATCTGCTAGCTTGTCTATTTGATTATAGTATAAACTTTGCTTAAGCCCCTCTAAAATGGCATCGTTATGTGTGCCTTGATGTATGAAGGTAGCCTCGTATGTGTGGGTGAGAGTTTTATCGCCTTTAAAATATTGTTCCATTTTTTGAAAAGTTTCAGAATCAGTATAATCTTGCAAGTAGTTGGTTAGCTTTTTGTTCCAATATTTTATGTAATTTAAATCTTTAATATCGTAATCATTTAATTTTGCAAACTTTTCTAATTTTTGTTCGTAATCTTCAAGTGCCATATTTTTATTTTCAAAATGATATAAACAAATAAAATCTGAAACATTTTTACCAGTTTCGTTAATTTCTAAATCTACAATATTAAGTCCCCAAAGCTTGAACATTTCTATATCTTTTAATTTTGCGGTTTCATGTAATTGATAAAAACTATCTCGCACCCCTGCATCTTTATGCATCTTATATAAAACAAGCCCACGAGCCACAACTATATTAAATAGAGCATCGTTTTCTGTTGAATTTTCTGGTAGATACATACTGTTTTCTGCAAGGTTTAGTTTTATAAAACTATTTTCATTATGAAATTCAATATCTATCGGATTATCCTCTAAAAAAGCTACCAAATCTTCGGTATTTTTTTGTGTGGACATAACAGCTAAGGTGTCTTCTAACATCTGAATATTATCTGTCACAACTTCATCTTCGTTTGTGGTATAAATACTAAAGCTTTCTTGCCTGTTACTAGAACAGGCAAGAAAGCAAAAAACAACTAAAACTAACAGAGTAAGTTTTTTCATTTTTGATTTTATTTTCCAAAGATATTAATTTTTCCTAACCCTTTTTTGAGTTCATCAGTTACTTGATGTGTTACATCACCTGCACCTTCCATAACGCTATTATCTCTAGTTATGCCTTTTAGCACACTTAATGCATTCATATTAACTTTAGGATCGTCAATAGTACCTTTTATTGCAACTTCTATAGGTTGACTTTTACCAAGTTCACTTAGATATGTGTTTGCCATTAAATCTAATGCTTCGGTTTTAAAGTTTACAATACCGGTTGTCTTCATAGAAAGTTGTTTAGATAAAAAGTCCGAATTATTAATTGTCATAACACCATTATTAAAAACAAAATCTCCGCTGGCAGAATCGTAAATTAGATTTTTTAAATCTGGTATTTTTATAAGTTTTATTGTATCTAAAAGTTTTATAGGCATCATAATGATTCTAACTATAGCACTGTTAGAATAAAATTCCTCTGCATTTAAAACTCCACTGCCTAGTGAGAATTTCATATACCCGTTAGCCTTATCTAAATGGTTAACATTTGTAATATCGCCGTTTAAATTAAACTTACTTGCTGAAAGTTTTTTACCTTCTATTTTCTTAATGTCAGACGATACTTTAAAGTTTATAATTTTATTATAAACAAACTCTTGATCTTTAGAAGATTTTGAATCTTCTTTTTTAGATTTTTTCTTAGCTTCTTTTTTAGGAGAATCTATTAATAATTTATCTACCAAAATAAGGTCTGAATTTGCTTGTATATCTAGGCTTAAAGAAGATGGTGTTTCTTGCAATGTAAACGGTGTATGAAGTGTATTGTCATTTACAGTTAACTGCATATCTTCGGATACAAATTTTCTCTTATCGCCTTTAATTGTTCCACTTAAATCTTGCAGATTATATCCTTGTGCAAAAGCAGATACTTTATCAAAAACAATTTTACCTTTACCTTGATGTGTTTGAATATAATACTTCATATCTGCAGTAATTTCGCCACCCAATTTATATTCCTTGAGTCTTGGGAACTTAGTAGCAATTTTATTAAGGGAAACTTCTACATTGTTGATTTTTACAACATCCATTTTTTCTAAATTAGCTTCTACTCCTGCTGTTAAAAACTCGCCAACTTTTATAAAAGAATCTATATTATTTAGAGTATAATCGTCGTTAAGTTTTAGCTGTCCTTTTGTTTTTAGTGGGAATTCAAACTGCCCTTCTTTATCTTTATAAAACAAATTTAGCGAGGCAGAATTAGAAAATGAATTTGTAAGCATAGAATAATTTGCTTTTAAATTAAGGTCTATAATTTTAGCTTTCATACCTAGCATATCATCTGTAAAAGTTAGGTTGAAGTTTTTTATTGCAACCTGATTCACAGAAAATGTAAATTCCTTCTTTTTTTCGCCCTCTTTAGCTGACGGTTTTGAAGCAGCTTTTTTTTGCATATCTGCATAATATTTCAAATCTACATCTCTAAAAGTTCCATCTTTATTTCTGGCAAAATCTGCTTCAAAACCGTCTAAAATAAAGGTATCCACAGATATTCGCCTTGTTAGAAGTGGCAAAATATCTATTTTCACAACTAAGCGAGCTATTTTTACTAAAGAGCCACTACCGTCGAAAGTTTTGCCCTTAGAAAGTTCAAACCCATAAAGTTTTATACCAATAAGTGTAGGTGAAATACTTTCAAACTTAATTTCTTTACCTATAGTATTGCTTGCTTCTAATTTAATTTTTTCTTGTAATTTTTCTGAAGACAACACTATTTTCCCTACTACCAAAATTAATATAGCTAAAGAAACAAAAGTTATAAGTAATATTTTTACCACTTTTATAATTTTCTTCAATATACTTGGTTTAATTTTGTTTTTAGTATCTTCAAAAACTTTTACAGCTTTATCTTTTACTTCGTTCATTTTATTATTATCCATTGCATAATCCCCCTATTTAAGTCCTACCATAGCTTCTGATATATTTAAAGCATAGTCGCCCACTTGTTCGTAGCTTGAAAGTATATCTGCATACATCACAATGCTAGAACCACTACTTTTTCTTTCAAACATTTTCAATGTGCCTTTTTCTCTAAGTTCATTTCTTAATATATCAAGCTCTTTTTCTGTTTTATGAGCATATTCCATCAGAATATTATCGTCTTCTCTTTTATTTAGAATATTATGTTTCACATGTCGCAAGAAAGCTTGTGCTTTAAGAGCTATTTTTTCTATATCCGCATATTCTTCATCGACAAACTTATTATTTTTCTCTTTAGAACGAAGAATTAAGATACCTATTTTCTCTAAACTATCGCCAATTTTTTCAATATTATTAATCATACTAAGTAGCGACAATACTTTTTTATTTGTACCACTTGTTAAACTTGTATGTGTCAAAGATGCGATGTATTCATTTATTTTATGTTCTAGTACATCTACATGTTTTTCATCTCGCTGGATAGATTTTACTATCTTAGCACACTTATCTTCTTCTGTGGTTTTGATGGCTTTTAAAGTTCTATCCATCATTCTACTTACAATTGTAGCCATTCTATCTATTTCTTTTCTCGCTGCACCTACTGCAAGCTCTTGTGTGCTACCAAACGGTGTAGATAAAAACATAAGTTGCGGTTCTCTTTCTTCTCTTTCCTCTGGTATAATAGGTTTAAGCAAGAGGACTGCTTTCTCAAATTGTTTAATAAATGGAAGCATCACACTGGTGTTTGTTACATTGAATATAGTATGAAATGCGGATATATGTATTGTAAGAACTGTTATAAATGCAGCAGATTCTAAGTTATAAGGATTACCTGGCACAATATAATCCACAAAGCCAAGGAAAGGTCTAAATAGTAAACATACCCATACAACACCTAAAATATTGAATAGCGAGTGTCCTATAGCTGTTCTTTTAGCATTCCTGGTTGAACCTATAGATGCTAAATTTGCGGTTATGGTTGTACCGATATTTTCACCTAAAACCAATGCACAAGCTGTTGGGAAGTTTACATATCCTAATGCAGCAGCAGTTAAGGTTATAACCATAACCGCACTAGAAGATTGTAATAATACTGTAACAACAGTACCTACTAAAACAACTTTGAGTAAAGATGTAACATCCACGACTGCGAATTTAGAGATCCAATAGACCATTTCTTCAGAACCGCTGGCTATTGGGATAGTATTTTTTATAATGGAAAGTCCTAAAAATAATAAACCAAAACCTACCAGTGCTTCGCCAAAACGATGAGGAAATTTCCATTTTGTTATAAATTGTGAAAAGAAACCAATAGCAATTACTGGTAATGCGAAAAGTGCAATATTAACTTTAAAACCTAATAAACTAACAATCCATGCTTTAACTGTGGTACCAATGTTAGCACCAAATACAACTCCTAAACTTTGCGAAAGTGTTAATAACCCTGCACTAACAAAACCAACTACCATAACGGTAGTTGCACTTGAGGATTGTATCATAGAAGTGACTGTAAAACCCGATAACACCCCGGCAAATCTATTGGATGTTGCATGTGATAATATTTTTCTTAATTTATCACCAGCGACTTTTTGCAAACCTTCACTCATCATCTTAATACCAAGTAGAAAGACGGCCAAACCGCCAAGTAAATTAAAGACAAGAAGTACCACTTTCATTAATTTTCCTCCATTTTTTTGAGTGCTTTTTTGTTTTTCTGCTCCTCGAGTAGGGTTGCTCGCATTCGCTCGCTGTTCCACCTACTAGTCGTCGCAGAGAAAACTGGGGGGCGAGGCTCTCGCCAAAAAATCATCTCAAAATACTATGTATGTTATTTATCCTTTAACTTTTTAATCGAAAACTGGGTCAGTATAATTATCCCATATACTAAAAACACTGTCAACTAGAACTATCCTTTACAAAAATATATAATAGTATGTTAGGAACGATGGAGGATCAAATATGAAATTTATAGAAGATATTTTAAAAAGTTCGCACGATAACGGACAATCATCTTTGAGCGAAGCACAGGTTTATAAAATTTTTAATCATTTAAAATTAACCACCCCAAAACACTTTACAATTACCCCAAAAGAAACTTTGGACGAAACCAAATTGCAAGATTTTGACGGCGATAAAGTAGTAATAAAAGTTTGTAGCAATAAAGATTTGCATAAAACAGATAAAGGTGGTGTAAAAGTTTGTAAAAAAGAAGAAGCCGTAAAAATCTTGCAACAAATGGTGAAAGATTTTCCCGCTTGTGAAGAATTTTTAATAATCGAATTTTTTAAATATCCATATTTCGCACTTGGTCAAGAAATTATGTTAGGCGCAAGAGCAGATGATGCCTTTGGTTCAATCTTATCCTTAGGTATTGGTGGAACTGATGCAGAATACATCACAAAAACCCTAAAAACAGGCACAAGCCCAAGCATACAACAAGCTACAAATAAAGATTGGAAAAATTTTGTAGAAAATAGTTGGATATTCCGTTATACAGGCGGAACAGCACGGGGCGGTAAGGAACATGCAAGCTTGAAAGATTTAACAAGCTGGTGCGACCAATTTTCCAGCTTAATGAACCACTTTTCAGATTTTGGTAAA
>JABHZW010000012.1 GCA_018656005.1 Candidatus Pseudelusimicrobium marinum
ATTATCATCTTTATCTAATTGCGAGGAATAGTAGTTTTGTCTTGGTGCATAACTAGATTTTCTTAACCTATCAGCCAATGCTTGCTGACTAATGTTAAGTGTTTCTGCGCAATATTTTACCCATTCGCTTTTTACAATAGCGTCTGGTTGACTTTTAATGTCTTCTAGAACTTCTTCAAAAATTAATGTTTTTTCTTGAGCATTTAAGTTTGCACTTCCGCCTCGTTTTTTTAGAATATATTCTAGATGAAAATTAATTAAATCTTTTGCATTATTAACCACTTGATTAAATTTTTCTTGTCCGTGGGTGTGTATATAATCGTCTGGATCTAGGTCTGAATTTAGATTTGCTACTTTTACAAATAAACCCATTTTTGTTAAAATCAGACCAGCTCTTAGCGATGCTTTTATGCCTGCTTCATCAGGATCAAACATAATTACAACTTCGTTTGTGTATCTTTTTAAAAGTCGTCCATGATCTTCTGTAAAACTTGTGCCAAGCGGTGCTAAACAATTTTTGACACCGTTTTGATGTACGGATATTACATCCATATAACCTTCAAGCAAAATTGCTTTTTGTTGTTTTCTGATTTCTGGAGCAGAATAATAAAGTCCGTATAAAATTTTGCTTTTGTTAAATAATAAACTTTCTGGCGAATTTAAATATTTGGGTTCACCTTTTTCTAACATTCTGCCACCAAAGGCGCAAAGCTCGCCACGATGATTGTAAATTGGGAACATTAATCTGTTTCTAAAATAGTCCGACCCGTATTGGGTTGATAAACCTAAAATTTTTAAACCTTCTATTTTATGTTCTGCTTTAATAGCATTGCTTGTTAATGCAGAGTCTGAATTTAGTGCAAAGCCAAGTTCAAACTTTTCTGCGGTTTCTTTTGTTAATTTTCTTGCTTTAAGATAATTTTTTGCAGGTTCGCCAATATTCGACAGTAAATTTTTGTGGAAGAAATCCCTTGCAAATTCCAAAACTTTTCTAGCACGAGATCTTCTTTCCTCGTCTTTACTCATTTTTGCTGTTTGTTGTTTATATTCTACACCGGCGATACCAGCTAATTTTTTTGCAGCTTCGTTAAAGGAAAGATGTTCAATTTTCATAAGAAAATCAAAAATATCGCCACCCTCTTGGCAACCAAAACAATAATATAACCCCTTATCTGGGCTTACATGAAAAGAGGGGGTTTTTTCCTGATGGAATGGGCAACATGCCTTAAAACTTCTACCCGCTCTTTTTAGGTTTGGTAAATAACCTTGGATAAGCGAAACTATATCTATTCTATCTCTTATAATTTCAATATTATTTTCTTTCATAAACGAAGTTGGTGGGGTTTTGCCCCTAAATTTTGTCTTTTGGTGAAAAACAGACAACAATCCCTATTGCTAAAAGACTGTTGTCTGTATTAATTGTCTTAACTAAATTTTTTTAAGTTTAGTGTCTTTTTTTGCTCTTTGTTCTACGAGCTCTTCTTTCAGCTTCTTGCTTTTTGATCTTTCTTTGTATACTTGGAGGCATATAATATTCTCTTCTTTTTATTTCTTTAAGGATGCCATTCTTTTCGCATTCTCTTTTGAATTTTTTTATAGCGTCTTCCAAGTTATTAGGATCTCTTACTTTTATAAATACCATTATTAGTACTCACCACCCATTGTTCTAAAGTTTTGTATCAGCCCGGAGGCCACATAAATCTTCGCTTGCCCATCAAATGAAAATGCAAATGAAATACACTCTGCCCAGCTTGTCTTCCTTCATTTGCAACTATTCTGTAATGTTCAAGATCGTTCTCTTTGGCAACTTGTTTTGCAATTAGCATTATTTTGCCTATAATATTAGCATCTTCGTCTTCAATAGAAGACGGTCCTTCTATATGCTTTTTGGGCATAATTAAAGCATGAAAAGGCGCTTGTGGGTTCAAATCCTTAAATGCTACTATATTTTCGTCTTCATATAGTACTCTAGTTTCGGTTTGCCCACTAGCAATTTTGCAAAAAATACATTCTGCCATATATATAATTTATAACATTTTTAGAGTACATTTACAAGGTAGACGAGTAGCTCAGAAAATTTGTATTATATACATATAAGCTAAACTTTGGAGAAAAATTATGAAGAAAATAGATTCAATGTCTAGAAACTTAATGTTAGAAAGTCTTAAAAGATATGCTCAAAAGCATATCTCATTTGATTTTTTAAGGGAACACGATGCAGAAAACAAGTTCCCAGCTGAATTATTAAAGGATATGTACGACCCTAAAGTTTTAGGTGTCCACCTTTTATTAATACCGGTAGAATACGGCGGTTTAGCAGGTTCTACTAGCGATATATGGCGAATTTGTGAAGCATTAGCTCGTATCGATCTTGGTATAGCAACAGGCGTTTTCGCGACCTTTTTAGGTAGTGACCCACTCAATGTTGGCGGTACTGAAGAGCAAAAAGCAAAATGGTTCCAAAAAATCGCTAAAGAAAAATTATTTGTAGCTTATGGCGCAACCGAAGCCGATGCCGGCTCTGACCTTGTTTCCCTAAGAACAAGAGCAGACAGAGTTATGGAAAACGGCGATATTAAAGGATATAAACTTAACGGAAGTAAAATGTGGATATCCAACGGTGGCGTGGCAGATTTATATACAGTTTTAGCACTTTGTCCAGATGGTCCAAGCTGGTTCTTAGTAGAAAAAGGGCTAGAAGGTTTTACACAGGATCATCATGAAGATAAACATGGTATTAGGTTATCTAATACAGCAGGTTTATCCTTTGAAGATGTGTTTATACCGAAAGAAAATTTATTAGGTCTTGTAGAAGGACAAGGTTTACAGCAAGCTCAGGCGGTGTTTGGTTATACCAGATTAATGGTAGCTGCATTTGGGTTAGGTGCTGGCTTAGAAGCCGGTGAAACTGCTGTTAAATATGCAAAACAAAGAGTCCAAGGTGGAAGCCCACTTGTAGAAAAACAAGGTTATATGCATAAACTCGTGACCCCTCATTTTGTAAAGTTTGAAGCTGCAAGAGCATATATTGATAATATCGCAAAAAAACTTGATGTTGATAATCACGGTTTAGCAACAGAAGGTGCAATTGCAAAATATTATGCAACAGAAGCAGGAAATAATTGTGCAGAAAATGCCATACAAGCTTTAGGCGGATATGGTTATACAAAAGAATTTGCGGTAGAAAAAATCAAGCGAGATGTAAAAATTACCTGCATATACGAAGGCACAAATGAAATTATGGAAATGACCATATATCGAGGAAGATGGCAAGAACATCTTAAAACTCGTGGTACATATTTTAGTAGTATGGGCGATGAACTTAATGTAGTACATCAAAAAGATGCAAACCTTGGTGCAGATAGTATCGCACTAGGTTTAAAAGCATTGGCGATTTTATTAGAAGAGTGTCGAGCACAAAGATTAACAAGACACCAATTCGTAACATTTAAACTTGGCGAATTGATAGCTGAAGCTGAAGTTGCAAAAACTTTCTGTGAAGATTTGGGTAATGGTGTGATTGCAGAAGGTAGCAAGTTTGATGTTGAAACTTTAAAAGCTATGGCAAGAGCGAATGCAAAACAAGTTGCATTCAAGATTGCAAGTGAAGGTATGAAGTTAGTTTTAGGTGCGGGACAATCTTCTGCGCAGGATTTAATGACCAAAACAAATTTCGTAGCAATACAAGATTTACAACGAGGCATTACCGAAGATTTAGATACAATTTCTAGCAAATTGAAGGAGATTTTTTAATGAATATAGTTGTATGCATAAAACAAGTACCAGATTCCGATAAGGTTAAAGTAAATCCAGAAACAGGTACTATTATTAGGGCAGGAGTTCCTAGTATTTTGAACCCTTACGACCACTTTGCATTAGAAAATGCATTAAAAATTAAAAAAGATACTGGTGGTAAACTTACAGTAATTTCTATGGGTCCGCCACAAGCGGTTGAAGTAATTAAACTTGCACTTTCTTTAGGTGCAGACAGAGGCATATTACTTTCAGACAGAGCTTTTGCAGGTAGTGACACTTGGGCAACCAGTTATGCAATATCCAAAGGTATTGAAAAAATTGGTAATTACGATTTAATTTTATGTGGACAAATGGCAATCGACGGCGATACCGCACAAACAGGGCCGGGGATTGCTCATCATTTAAAAATTCCACAAATAACTTTCTGTGAAAATGTTTCTATTGCAAATGGAAAAGCAGAAGTTTCCAAATTAGTAGACGGCGGTACTTTGGATATGCAAGCAGAACTTCCTGCTTTAATAACAATGACAATGCCTTCAGATTATTTGGGAATATATCCATCTTTCTTAGATGTTTTTGATGCACAGGATAAACCTGTAGAAACATGGTCTGCACAAGATGTTGGTGCAGAAGCTAAAAACCTAGGGCTTGAAGGTTCACCTACACGGGTGGATAAAATTTATGCACCAGAACGAAAAGTTCAGGGCGAAATATTTAGCGGTTCAGCAAACGAACTTGCAGATAAAGTTTTAGAGTTCTTAAAACAAGGGAGATTTATCAAATGATAACAGTTAAACTGAATTGTATAGGGTGCGGTAAATGTGTACCTGTTTGTCCGTTTGGGGCATTAAGTTTAAAAGATGGCAAAATAGTTGTAAGTAGTGCATGTACAATGTGTGGTGCTTGTATAAAAGAATGTCCAGTACAAGCTTTAGAAATGCCAGTAAAAACATCTACTGCGAAAGATTTATC
>JABHZW010000048.1 GCA_018656005.1 Candidatus Pseudelusimicrobium marinum
TGTTCAGGTTATGGCTAGAAAAGAGGGTTATTATCCTGCTTATTACAATATAGATACACGATGGAGTACAACAGGAATATTAGATCTTATAGGTGGGTTTATTTGGTTAGCTCCATTTTTAGGACTTCTTTCGCCTGCTTCACATAAATTAGATTCAAGTAATGTGGCAGTGGAATTAGTAGAAAATAAAAAATAAGGTAGGCGAGTTTTTCATCTTGTCTTTATTTTTTGGAATATTTATGTCTTATATACTCAATTATTGGTGGTAATATTGATATTATTATTACCATCAATATTACAAGATGAAACCTATCTTTAACCAAAGGCGTTTCGGAAAAGTAATAGCCAAGTCCAGTCAATAAACCTACCCATAAAACAGCACCTACAATATTGTATGTGTTGAATTTTAGGTATGTCATTTTACCGATACCTGCGACAAACGGGGCAAAAGTTCTAAAGATTGGAATAAACCTGCTTAAAATAATTGTTTTGCCACCATAAGTTTCGTAGAAATTGTGAGTTTTTTCTAAATATTTTTTGTTAAACCAAATACTTTTTTTCTGTGCGAAAACTTTTGGTCCTACCCATCTTCCAATTAAATAATTTACTTTATTTCCCAAAATTGCAGCGATAATTAAAAGGGGGATAACTACAAATAAATCTATTGGCGAACCAACTCTCGCCGCCAAAGCACCAAGTGCAAATAATAAACTATCGCCCGGGAGGAAGGGGGTAACAACTAAACCAGTTTCGCAAAAAATAATAAGAAAGAGCAGGACATAGAACCAAAGTCCCATTTGTCCTGCCCACAAATTTAGGTAGACGTCTATGTGTGTGAATATGTCTATTATTAATTCCATATATTTATCTTATAAAATTTTACACATTTATACTTGTAATGCTATATTATTTGTGATAATATTAAATTGTTAGAGAATTAACCCCAAAAAGGAGTTTTTATGATTGCATATTATTTAGAAATGCTAACCTTTGATTTAACCTCAGTATTATCTCATTTTGGTCTTGCATTTATTTTTCTTTTTTTGTTTCCCATAATTCAACTTATGATACTTAGAAGAAAACCAACAAAAAAAATGAGAAGAGATTTTTCTATACTTGTTTGGACTGCTTCTATATTATTTATTCCTGTTCTAGCATTAATGTTTGCTGGGATGTATGGGACATTTTTCCTTTTACCAGCACTTGTTGTATTAACTATAGTTTTTGCTGTTACAACTATTTCTAAAGATAAAGAAGAACCCTTAGAGGACTCTTTAATAGGGAAATTAAATATAATAGTAATAACAGTTGTACTTTTCTTAGGATTTCTTATGTTGTCTGCAAATACAGGATTTCTAAAACATACAAAAAATACAGAAGTTATGGAATATGCTTTTGCAAAATCTTTAAAAACATCAAGCCAGTATAAAGCACTTAATTTACAGATGGATCTTGCAAATAACCATAATGTTTCTACGGAATTTTTGGATAGGTTGTTAAAAAAATCTTATGCAAATACACACCCTGCTTTACTTTTAAACCCAAATCTATCAGAATGGGGTTTTTGTGCAATAGCTAACAATGATTATTGTAAAGTAAAAGAAGTAGTGCATCCTTCATTAAGAAGTGCGGGGGCTGCATATCGCAAGTGGAAAGATAACCCGTGTTTTAATAAGAATATTGTTTGTAAATCTTAAATAAGGAGAATAATATGAAATATTTTATTGAATGTATAACAAAAAAGTTCGCTACTTTTAAAGGACGAACTGCAAGAAAAGATTATTGGATGTTTATTTTAATTCATACTATAATTACTATCTCTTTACGACTTATAGATGTATCTGTTTTTGGAGACGAGTTAACAAGAGGATTTGGAACTATTTCTTTAGTATATTCACTGTTTATTATAATACCTCTTTTATCAGCAACAGTAAGAAGATTGCACGATACAGATCGTTCAGCTGGGTGGATATTGATAAATCTTATTCCTTTTGGTTCACTTATTCTTTTAATATTTTTAATACCAAGGGGAACAGAAGGTGAGAATAGATTTGGTTAAGATTTAAGGGTAATAATTAATAAAAAACCCACTCAAACGAGTGGGTTTTTTAATTGAATTTATTTAATAGCTTACATAAATATTAAGAGTGCGGCGATGGCGGTTCTTAAATTATTCGCCATAAAACCTGCTATCATTGCTCGTAAACCAAGTGCTGCGATATCCTTTCTTCTACTTGGCGCTATTCCGCCGATACCCGCTATTTGTATACCGATACTCAAGAAGTTAGCAAAACCACATAATGCATAACTTAATATCAAACCAGTTTTGGCAGACATTGCACCAGGATCTTTCATAATTTCAGCAAAATTCAAATATGCTACAAATTCGTTTAATACAGTTTTTTCACCAAGCAATCTACCTGCATCTAAAATTTCTGCAGACGGTACACCAAGCAACCAAGCGATAGGTGCAAATGCATAACCAAATATTACAGATAGACTCATCCCTTGTATACCAACTAAGCTAAACATTCCGCCAACAAGTCCGTTAGCAAGTGCGATTAATGCCATAAATGCTATCAACATTGCACCAACATTTAACGCAAGTGTTAAACCCATTGTGGTACCTGTTGCAATTGCTTCAAGTACATTATGATTAGGGTCTTTGTATTTCATTTTTAACGTACCCGCAGTTTTTGGCACTTGTGTTTCTGGGATAATTAATTTTGCCATAACAACACCCGCCGGCGCTGCCATTATAGATGCGGCGAGTAAATGTCCCGCAATATCTGGAAAATATCCTTTGAGTAAACCAATATACGCTGCTAAAACACCGCCGGCTACCGTAGCCATACCACCTGTCATAACACACATAAGTTCACTTTGGGTCATATCTTTAACATAGGGTTTGATTAATAAAGGTGCTTCAGTTTGACCTATAAATATATTCGCAGATGCAGACAAACTTTCCGCACCAGAAATTTTGAGGGTTTTTTTCATTACCCATGCAAAACCGTACACCACTTTTTGCAAAATGCCAAGATAGTATAAAAGTGCAGTTAATGCAGAGAAGAAAATTATTGTTGGTAAAATTTGGAATGCAAAGAAAAAGCCCATATGTCCAGGTTCACCATTTGGAATTGCCAATGCACCAAATATCATTTTACCGCCTTCATATTGATAGGATAATAATTTGATAACTACATCGTTTAACCAATCAAAAACATGTTGTCCAGCGGATGTTTTTAATACTAAGACTGCAAATAGTATTTGTAGTCCCATTCCCCAAGCTATTGTGCTCCAGTTAATGGCTTTTCGGTTATTACTGATAAGCCAGCCGATACCCAGAAAGAATATTACACCTAATAAATATACTAAGTAGTTCATTTTGCCTCCACACATTTTTTAAAATTTTTATAAATTCAACCCTCATATTCTACATAATATTTTGTAAAAATGCTAAAATAATTTCAAGATTAGGTTTTAGGAGAATTGGTATGAAATTTATAAAAATTTTAACAGCAATATTACTTATAAATGTAAGCGTACTTTCTTTTTCGCAAGAAGAAAATAAAGTAGAACCAAAACAAGAAGTAGAATTGGAGATACAATTAATATCAGAACAACAACCAGTAACAGATTTGGAGTTTTTGGAATTTTATAAAAGAAAAGTTCAAACATCAGACAAACAAAACTCGCAGGATATATTAAATAGTATGAGCACTTGGGAAAAAGTTTATCCACAAAGTGCAAAAAAAGAAGTTGCACTTATAATTAAAGCAGATATTTATATGAAGCTTAAAAAATACGATTTTGCTTGTATGAACTTAATTAATCATAGATATTTTTATACAACTTCACCGTACGCGCTCGAGGTTAAAACCTATTTAGAGCAATGTTCACATAAACTAAATAAAAAATTAGCGACAGACCTTATGTATATATCCAAAACGCCAAAACATTTGGAAGATAAAACAAAAAGTCATTTTTATTTGTTAGAAACTTTATCAAAAGTCGCACCGAAAGATTTATATAACCCACTTAAAATAGAAATAGAAAATTTCTTAGCAACATATCCAACTTATGAAAGAAACGATAAACTAGAACTTTTATTTGGTGACTTGCATCGTGAAAATAGAAATTATAAATCTGCTGTAATGCAGTACGAAAAAATATTACCGTTTTATCCTGACAGCATTTACAAAGCGGCCTCGCTACGATTACTTGGCGATGTTTATGCAGCAGATTATAAAGATAAAGATCAAGCTTTTGTATACTATCGTCGTGTTATAGATGAATATCCAAATTCGGTGGAACTTCCTACCGCTTACAAACACATGGCAATGGTAGCACAAGATGCTAAAGATTATGATGTTGCACTTAAAGTTTATGACGAGATTATAGAAAAATATAAGAATAATGAAGAAGCATTATTTTCTTATCAGCAAAAATTTAATATCTATAAAATTAAGAAGCTATACTCAGAAGCTATTAATATTTTGGACGATGGTTTTGAAGCATTTTCAACTGATGACGAAAAAGGTGTAAAGTTTTTAGTAACTGCTGCGAACTTTTCGGAGACTCATTTAAAAAATTTACATCAAAGCACGCAGTATTTAATAAAAGTAGTAGAAA
>JABHZW010000014.1 GCA_018656005.1 Candidatus Pseudelusimicrobium marinum
ATACAACCTGCATTTTACCTGTCCCCTAACGACGATAACGGTATAAAATTAAGCTTTGCATATTCTGGTGGTAAAGCGAAGGGGGAGAGGGAACAACAATTAGAAAGGTTCAAGCAAAACATATCAAAAATATCAGCAAATGAAAATGTAGAAATTGATACAGAAATTGTTTTATACCCTAAACTTGATATTACAAAAGCAGAAAAAAAAGAAGTGGAAACTTCTACACAAAAATCAAAAACAGAAAAAGAAAATAATTTCCAAAAGGCATATAAAGAAAATCAGAAACAAAATGCAAAAAATTCCTATTCCATAAAAAGACAATTTTTTATACCAGCCAATTTGCCGGAAGATTATAGGCAAAAACAAATTCAAAATGTGGTGGACGAAATTTCTTCAGCTCTAAAAGAAACAGAAACTTTTAAAGATAGCCATGTTTCCATATCTGTAAAATCTCAGGGTATGGGTGGCAGTGGCGGTTTGGACGGCAAAGGTTCGGGTTCAACCACGAGCAATAGTACGACTCCAAAATACTCTGTAAAAGGCGGTAAGGCGGCTTATAATCCTCGAGTGGTGGGGAATGAGCTTGGGCTTTGGGTTATGGGAAGGGGTTGGCTTAAATTCGCTTATGATATTGTTAACGATGTGGAAGAAAAAGCTTTAGAAAATAAAACCGCAGAAAATTATTTGGTACTTGGTTTAAATTATCTGGTTTTGGGCGAAGGATATGGTGCTTATGAAAACTTTTTGTTAGCGATAAAAAAAGGTGCTAAGATTGAGGGATATCTTGGTGCGGGTGCAGCACAAATTATTATGGGCGATGAAAACTTGGCGATAAAGTTTTATAAAAAAGTTTTAGAAATAGATCCTAAAAATAAAATAGCGAGTAAAAATTTACAATGGCTTCACAAGTAAAGGTGGCTATAAAGCATTAGCAAAACAAGTGTTATGTAGGAAGGTTAAACACGGAAAAATGAGAAAAATAACAAAGTATGGTCAGCATTTCTTGGCAGATAAAAATATAGCCGATAAAATAGTATCTGCAATTAAAGAAAATTTCAATAACGATGGCTCTTTGGTGGAAATTGGACCTGGTAAAGGTTTTTTGACCTTTCAATTGATTGATGCTGGGTTCAAAGATTTTACTATTGTGGAAATCGACGAAAAAATGGTGAGTTTTTTATCAAAAAACCTGCCAAGAAATGCATCTATTAATATAGTGCATAAAAATTTTCTAGATTATATTCCAACTGATAAAAAAATTACTTTTGCAGGGAATTTACCATATATAACTGCCTCTAAAATAATACATAAAGCGATAAATCTAGAAAATTTTTATGCGGGTGTGTTTATGGTTCAACGGGAACAGGCGACGAGGTTCAAAGCACAGGTGGGGGATAAAGAGTATGGATCGCTTTCTATATTAACTCAGCTTAAAGCAGATGTTAAAAGTGTGTGTAGAGTTTCAAAAGGTTGTTTTAGTCCGCCACCAAAAGTTGAAAGTGAGGTTCTACTTTTTACTCGCAGAAAAGATGCAGAAAATTTGTTTATCAGTACGGCGAAACAGCAGGAGTTTGAATATTTTATAAAACAAATTTTCTGCTACAAGCGAAAAACGATATTGAATGTTCTATCTCAGATATTAAAGAAAAATAAAGCTGAAATTTCCTCTATATTAAAAAGAGCGGAAATCCTTGAGGATTTCCGCCCACAAAACATATCTATACTAGAATATGTAAAGTTATTTAATCTTATTCGTAGTCTTTAGTTACAGCACAAATCATTGCGAACTTTTTAAACTTTGAAGCATTTCTAAATTGATGTTTTTCGTTTGGTGGTATTATTGCAAAGTCGCCTTCATTAAATTCGTTTTCATTACCATCTGCATCGACGATATATCCTTTACCTTTCAGAGCATAGTTTACATGTTCAAATTCGTGTGTATGATAAGGTGTATGTCCGTTACCATGAATTGTAAAAATTCTAAAAGAAAAATTTGGAGCCCCGTCTTTAGAGCCTATCATTAATTGCCTTTGGACACCTTTAACACCTTCCATTTCCACTGTTTGTTTTACTACTTCGCTCTGCTTTACAATTTTCATATTAGTTCTCCATTTTTGATTACGGTTGTTACTAAATTTCCGCCGAAATGATATGGTATCTTCCACGGGTTGTCTATATCTAAAATTATTATGTCTGCTTGTTTGCCTTTTTCAAGCGAGCCAATATATTTTGCTCTATCAATTGCATAAGCACTATTTAATGTCGCTGATGTTATTGCTTCTTCAATAGTCATTTTCATTTCTTTACATGCTAGTGAGATTATAAATTGCATATTGAAACTTGGACATGATCCCGGATTGAAATCAGTCGCTAATGCCACTGGCACGCCGAGTTTGAGCATTTTACGAGCATCAGCATATTTACCTGTATTTAAATAGTACACAACACCCGGCATCAATACCGCACAGGTCTTGTTTTTTGACATTGTCTTAAGCTGACTATCCGAAATGTGTTCTAAATGGTCTATTGATACAGCTCCCAAATCGCTGGCAAAACCGCTGGCTTTTAAATCATTGAATTGTCCAGCGTGGATTTTTATTTTATAGCCAGCGGTTTTGCTAGCTTGTAAAATCTTTTTAGTTTCGGCTAAGGTGTAGGCATTGTCTTCTGTGAAAATATCAACAAACTCTGCCAAGTCTTTAAATTCTGTTAGAGCTGTTGTGCATAACCAGTCGATATATTGCTCTCTTGGAATATCTTTTGGCACGATATGTGCGCCTAAGAAAGTGGAAACAATATCTAGTTCAGACTTTGCATTTAATGCCTTGATAACTTTTAAAAGTTTTTTTTCGGTATCGGGTTCAAGCCCGTAGCCAGTTTTAATTTCTGCGGTTGTTGTACCATGTGCGAGCATCAAGTCGAGTCGTTTCATTGCAGAATTTTCAAGCTCATAACTTGTTTCTTCTCTAGTTTTTTTAACAGTACTGTGAATCCCACCGCCATCTTTTAAAATTTTTAAATACGGTGTGCCTGCTAAGGTTTTTGCCATTTCGTTTTCACGAGAACCGCCGTATACTAGGTGGGTATGACAATCCACAAAACCTGGCATAATTAAGCCGTTTTTAGCATCGATAGTTTGTTCGGTTATATATTTTTTTGTAAGTTTTTCTGTTGTGCCAACTTCTAAAATTTTACCATCATTAATTGCGACTGCACCGTTTTTGATTTGTTTCAAAACGCCAGCATCTTTACCCGTTTTAGCAGTTTTGCCGAGGGGGGTAATCAACATTGAAGAATTAATTATTAGCGAATCTATTTTTTTCATATTTGTTTCTCTTTCCCCCTTTAGTAAAGGGGGTGATTTTTCTGTTAAGAAAAATCGGGGGTTTTAATGTTTCAATTCATTATAGATTTTTTCTAAAACCCCATTCAAATTTTTTCTTATATCTAGATTTGAAAATCTTAAAACTTTTATTTGTTTTTCTTTTAGAAAACTATCTCGTTTTATGTCTTGTTTTTCTTTATTATGCTCGAAATGATGTCCGCCGTCAAGTTCTATTACTAATTTGAATTCATAACAATAAAAGTCTACTATATAATTTCCTATTACTTTTTGCCGAGAGAAAAATGCGTTTTTAACTTTTTTGGATTTTATTCTAGACCATAAAATTATTTCTTCTGGGGTCATATTATTTCTCAAATTTCTAGAAATATTTTTTAGGTTTCTATTATATTCGAGCATTAAAACCCTCTTTTTTTCTTATTTTCCCACTTTCAAAAAGGGGGTGGCATTTGCTTTTGCAAATGACGGGGGTTTTATGTTTCGAAATATTAAAACCCTCCGCACTTCGTGTCGGCTCCCTTTACGAAAGGGAGAAAACGCCAAAATTTATTTTTTCCTATAAATTAATAATGCAATTAAGCCTACTAATACTATTATATAGAACGGTATGCTTAATATTGAATAAATATTATATCTATCAAAAAAAATAATTGAAGCAATTAAAAGCACAAGTACTAATAGTATTAGTAGAAAAAAAGCTCCAAATTCATTTATAATATTTTTTATTTTTTTCATTTATATTTTAGATTTTACTATTTCTAATACTTTGTCGCGATTTTGAATGATTTCCTCTCGCAACCCATCAATTTTGCCTAGTAACTCTTTTTTAAATTTATCGTCGGTAATGTTAGGTAAATTAATCTCAACATTCAAAATCGCACTCTCAAAACCAGAGTATGCCATCAATGCACCTACACCAACATCGGATGCTGAAGCTGGGTTGCCTTTTTCTGCAACTTCAATCAGTTCTTTGGTTAGTCCTACACAATTTTCTGCTGTCGCAAACGGTACTAAGGTTGCTGTTTTATAACCTGCTTGAATTGCTTCGTCTCTAACTTTTTTATCTTCGTCAGATTTTTTTGGCATTCGCATTGCTGACATCACATCATTAAAAGCATCTGTATCTTCATCGATTGCTTTTTTCAAAAATTCTAAATGTGCTGAAAGTTTTTTGCCTTTATCATCCATCAATTCCAAAGTGCTTTCAAAACCTTTTTTTGCCGGTGTTAATGCTGCGACCATTGAGCCAAGTCCTGCACCAACTGCACCTGCCAAAGCGGCAACAGATCCACCACCTGGAGCGGGGGAGTCTTTACCAACTTCGTCGATAAAATCTTTCAACTTCATATCACCAAGCGGTGCCGCTTTGGCGATTTTATATTCGATAACTTTTTCATCGATATCAAACTTTGTAATTTCGTCAAGCCCAAGAGATTTGATTGCAATATGCATTAATTCTCTTTCAGGCACACCTGTTGAACGCTTTGCTTTTTTTAAGAAATGTGCGCCACATTCCATAATACAATCTTTTGGAAGTAGTCCGACAAGTTCGCTACCTGTCACACGAACACCTCGTTTTTCAGCTTCGCTAACGGCTGTTTCAAATAACTGCCAAAGTGGAACATCTTTATAATTTGTTAGGTTGAAAGATAATTGTGCAATGCCATATTCCTCGATATACCAACCAATCCCTTTTACACCTTTTAATAAACCGGGTAGTTTTACTGCTTTGCCTTTTTCGTCTCGGATAATATTATTATCTTTATCTCTTTTTGCTCTGCCTGCTTCTCTTATGGAAAAGGCAATGTCTTTTGCAATGGCAACATCACGAGTGTTTAGGTTGATATTATATGCAATTAAAAAATCTCTTGCTGAAATATTTACAGCTCCTGACTTTTTTGCGATATCATCAAATTTTTTAGTGCCAAAATCTGGCACGAGGGTTGACATCTTTGTTGACAACGCTTCATATTCACCCTTTCTGACAAACGCCAGATTTTGGCGATCTTTAGAACTTGCAGCAGCACCATATAAATAGACTGGTATACCTAATTCGCTACCTACTCTTTCGCCAAGATCTTTAGCCATTTTAGCACATTCGTCCATAGTTATTCCCGAGACTGGCACAAACGGACAGACATCGGTACAACCCTGTCTTGGGTGTGCGCCAGAATGTTTTGACATATCAATAAGCTCTTGGGATTTTTTGATACAAGCATAAGCTGCTTCAAAAACGGGAGCTTTTTCGCCCACAATTGTTATGACTGTTCTATTGGTATCATAACCGGGGTCAACATCTACGACATTGACATCACCTGAATTTTTAATGGCATCGACCACTGCATTTATAACTGCCTTGTCTCTACCTTCTGAAATGTTAGGAACACATTCTACAATTTTTTTTGACATTTTATTTTTCTCCTAAATTCTTTTTGTCATTGCGAGGAATTCGTTAGAATTCCGTGGCAATCTCATTTTATGAAAACAACTTATTTTATAAGTAAAGGAAACTTTTACCCTCACCTTAATCCTCTCCCTAAAAATGAGGGAGAGGAAATAGATTTTATTTTTCTAAACTTGGTATTTTAACATTCATCTTTTTAGCGAATTCTATCGCTTCTTCATATCCTGCATCTGCATGTCGGAATACACCCATCATCGGATCATTCGTCAAAAC
>JABHZW010000053.1 GCA_018656005.1 Candidatus Pseudelusimicrobium marinum
CCGTCTGGGTCGTATGTTTTAACAAAGCCATTTAAAAGTCCAAACTTATATTCTTTTTCTACCTTGATATTTCCAGTATCATAAAAAATTAAACTTTTACCATGCCTCTTACCGTTCTTATACGAAGCACGAAAATATAATTTATTCCTAGTATTATATTCCTCTACCATACCATCTGGGATATATCCTTTTTGTTCTATAAGTTCAAATTCGCTATCTAAAATTTCTTTTGCAACTTCTTGATTGTCCATAAAATATATTCTTAGGAAACCGGGTTTGCCGTCTTTTTTAAATTTTTTTACTTTGCGTATCATTACGGTTCGTTTTGCATTCATTGGAAAAGCTCCTTTTTTTTGCTTGACTTTTTGGGTTTGTATCAGTTAAACTATATTTAATATTATAAATGAGTTTAAGAAGAAAATCAACAGGAGAAAAAAATTATGAAATTAAATAAAAAAATTATGACCCTATTTTTAGGTTCGTTAATGATTTTTGCATTAGTAGGATATAAATCATCCGATTCGGGAGATAAAGATGTGTATGGCGAAAGCGGTGCAAAAGGTGTATCATCTGAAAGTGGCGACGGACAGCTAGGCAGAGGAGTAAGTCTTGGTGGTGGCGGAGTATCCAGTGTGGGTATAGCAGGTACAAGTGGAGGAAGCGGTTCTGGTAGCGGATCTGGTGGTGCTGAAGCTATAACTGAAGAAGAAGAGGCACAGCTTACAGAAATTTCTGATGAAACTAGTCTTTATAATAATGGAGAACATTGCACAATAACAAATGGCAAGCAAAATACAATTGCTTACATAGGTGGAGGCTTTACCGAAGAAAAGTATGATAAAACAGCAATAAAAGCAGATATTTTAAAAGATCTAGAAAATACAATGAAGTTTACTCCAGAACAAGCTGCAATGATAGGAATATATAATAATGATCGTAAAAAATTAATTCTTTTTCCAGAAGGTGATTTAACTACTGATGAAAGAAAGGGATTGATATATTGTGATGCAGATATGTTAGGTGGTTCTTGGGTAGTAATTGCTTATTATTATCTATCATCGATAGAAAACAAAGTGCTTGATTATTATTATGTGAACTGTTGTATAAATAATAACCTAGAAAATCCTATTGGAGAGGATTCTCATTATACAAGTAGGCCAATCACTTCTCTTATGATTCTTAACCACTTTGGTTCAGTAGGCGATTTCAATGATATGTGTGATGGTGATAATGATGATTGGTATCATTGCCCTGAAGTTAAAAATCAATGTGTGGACTTTACTGATGGTAAGAGTAAAGGTAGATTTAGAAATTGCAAACCTTCAGATACTTCCTTATATTCTTGGGAATTAAATTAAAAAGTTTTGTTACCAAAAAAATTCAACAAAAAACCTCAGATTGTAAATCTGGGGTTTTTTATTACAAAATTTAATTTAACCTAATTTTTATTACACCCTCTCCCTTTGGGAGAGGAAAAATAAATTTTTAGCGATGTCCGGTGGAACCAAAGCCACCACCGCCTCTTTTAGTATTATTAAGTTCGCTAATTTCCGAAAAACTTGGATATCTTACATCTGTTATTACAAGCTGTGCAATTTTATCTCCTGCTTGAAAAGTAAAATCTTTGTCGGTTAAATTGTACATACAAACAAGTACTTCCCCTCGATAATCTGCATCTATTAAGCCTGCCATAATTTTTAGACCTTTGCTTTCTACAGAACTTTTGCCCCATACTAAACCGGCATAACCAGTTTCAAGTTCTATAGCTATACCAGTCGAAACTTTCGCACTAGAATTTGCTTTTATGGTTATTGTTTTACAGGCAAATAAATCTGCTCCTGCATCTGTTGTGTGTGCGCGATGTGGAAGAATTGCTTCTTCATTTAACTTTTTAACATTAATCTGCTTCATATTTTCCTTTTGTCATTTTTTATTTTCCTCTCCCTTTGGGAGAGGAACGACTAGTTTGTAAAACTAGCGAGGTGAGGGCTATATTTCATAGTTTATAAAAATAAATAAAAGCAAGGAAACATAGCCCTCACCCCAACCCTCTCCCAAAGGGAGAGGGAGTAAGAAATTATTTTATGCCTCTCCAAAAGTGAGAGGTATAAAAAAATCTCACCTTACAAAAAGTTCCTTAATAGATAAGCGCATCCTAAGAAAGATGCAAAACCAATAATGTCAGATATCATTGTTATAAATATACCTGAAGATTGGGCAGGGTCATACCCGAGTCGTTTCATAGACAATGGAATAATTACCCCAGCTATACAACTTGCTACCATATTTACAATCATTGCTACAAAAATGGTTAAAGATAAATAAATATTTTCTTGCCAGAACCATATCACAGCACCACTTATTAAACCTATCAAAATACCATTAATTAAACTTACAACTGTTTCTTTTCCTACAAGTGCAAAGGCATTTTTAGGTTCAATTTCTTTCATAATAATAGCACGAAGTACAACAGATAATGTTTGTATTCCTGCATTACCACCTTGTCCTGCTACAACAGGTAAAAAGACAGCAAGTACGGGGATCTCTGAAATTAATCCTTCAAAAAAAGCGATAACAATTACTGCTAAAAATGCAGTTACTAAATTTATATTAAGCCAGCCAATTCTTTTGCCAATTTTTTGAGATATTGGTGTAGATATTTTTTCATCAGCACTAGCACCAAATAAAATTTGCATGTCTTCCGATGCTTCTTGTTCGGCTGTTTCAATTAAGCTTTCAGTATCTACAACACCAAGCATTATTTTGTTATTATCTACGATAGGTACTTCAAGATATTTTTTTATTTTCATAATATGTAAAAGTTCCTGCCTATCTGTAAAAGGTGAAACACTAGGAACTTTTACGGTCATTATAGAACCTACTTTTAAATCTCTTGGATACAAAAATAAATCCCTAACTTTTATTAAACCCACTAATTTTTGATCTTTACCAACAACATAACAATATGGTGGAAGTTTCTTTTTTGGCACTGTTTTTAATTTTTTTATAACATCTCTAACATACACACCAATGTAAAATGTTATGTATCCAGAATGCATAATTCTGCCAGCACTATCTTGCGGATAATCTAAAGATTCGCTCAACGCCTTAGCAGATTTTTTAGTTAAATTTTTAACAATATTTGCTTTAAGTTGGGCACTAAAATCCATAAAGATTTTCGCCGAGTGATAAGAATCTAACTTAGATAATATTGATGCTGCTTTTTTAACAGGTATGCGTTCTAAAACTTGTGATGCTTTTTCATAAGACATGTTGTTTAGCAAGGTGATAATATCCTCTTTTTCTAATTTTAGCAAAGAGGAAGTTGCTTCGGATATAGTTAATTTATCCAAGCTTTCTGCCGCCCTAAACGGATCTGTTTCTATAAAGCTTTCTAGCACTTTATATGATTTATCAACAATGTTTTTATTCATATAATTATCATACAATATTTCCATATAGTACTAAAGTACCATCTTTAACTAGTACTAAAGTACCTATGCAAAAAATCCCACATATAATAACATGTATTTATGAAAACATTAATGCACACAGGTATAATCAAAAAAACATTCTTAACACTAACCCTAGTGTTTTGGATTTTTTGCATTAATTTAAATGCACAGGAACAAAGTTTTTTAGCTGTTCAGGATACTTTAAGAAAAGGAATAATGGCTAATGATGTAGCTATGATAAAATCCGCCGTGCAAAATGGTGCTAATGTTGATACAAGAATAAGCTTAGCATCAACCGTTAATGTTTTGCCTATATTTCTTGCAGTGGAAGATACTCACACTATGAAAGTAATAGAGCGTGAACTAGAAAAACCTTTTTTATCTCCTGTGGAAATAAAAAAACAAAAAGTTATTATAGAAAACGATCATTCTTTTTATTCTAATCAAAATCAAGAAAAAATAATAATTAAAGAAGAAAAACGAGTAAAGAAAAACTTTGCAGATTACAACATAACTGCCTTAAAACTTCTAGCTGAAGGCTTTTGGACAGAAGGTCTTATAAACGATAGTAAATTTGTAAAAGCTGAGTTAAATAAAGAAACTTTTTATATGGGAATTATGTGCGATGTTTTAATGTTTGCAATGTTTAAAAATAATATTCCTGCAGTAAAATATCTAAATTCCCTACCTAATGTTAGTGTAAACGATAGAGACGAACTAGGTGTGCCAAAATTATTTTATGTACAAAATTTAGAAATGTTAAAAATATTAATAGAACAAGATGCAGATATTTTTGCAGAAACTAGTTATGGCTTAAATTTCGTAAATTATCTTTTAACAAATATAACCTCTTATAGCTCAAAGAAAAACGAAGAAGATTTGTTAGAAATAATTAACTACCTAACAAAACAAGGGATAAAACTAATTCAAACAGATAGCGAAGGTTATAGTAGATTAGATATAAATCCACTTATAAATATAGTAAGTTCTCAAGATCCGCAAATGTTAGATGAAATTATAAGTTTACTGGGTATTGAAGCATTATGTAAATATTTATCCCAACCAGACCAAAATGGTAAAACTTTATTAGCTCATTTAATAGAAACCTTAAATATTGAAGACGATAATACAATAAACAAAACAGTAGAAATATATGGCGAAGAATATAATATTTTGGAATATGTCATAGGGTTACTTAAAGATAAAAATTTTATTTGCGAGTGCGTTTTTGATACTCCTCTTTTGCCTTTAAGCCAATATAAAGACGAAAATGGAAACCCATTAATTTATAATCTTAACTCAACCGAAAGCAACAACTTTCTTTTAGACGAATTAGTATATATAGATAACAAAGTTATCGTACCATCATATGCAGAAGGTATAGCAAGTGCATCGAGTATGAATATTAAGCCAACACAAGCCTTATCATTACTTGAAGAAGATACTGAGGGTGATATTTATATAAACTATATTTCAAACCAAATTTTTGACGAAACCGTTCCTAAAAATCTAAGATTTACAGAAGATACAGAAAACTATTTTAAAGCAACATATACAAAAACTTTAGAAGAAATTAATACCCTTGAAAACCCATATATACGACAAACCGAAAATTTGGACGAACAATTATTACAAGCTTATAACAATAATGATTTTGTATCTTTTGTACAATTAGCACTTGCAGGTGCAGATATTAATCAAACAAATAAGTTTGGCGCACCATTAATTAAAAAAGCATTGGAAAATCATAAAAATCCATTTGCTTTATACATAGTTCAACACAAAAATTTTGATAGTACTATTGAAACAGCTAACGACTATTTACCAATGGACTGGGCAGTAGAATATTCCAATAATATAGTATTTCAAGCTATGGTAGAAAACAATGTAGAAATTTCAAGTAGAACAAGACAGAGAGCTAAGAAAAAATTTAAATTCTATTCAGAGCAAGTCCAAAAAAGAGTGGTAAGCCAAAAAAGCACCTTACTTGCTATGAAAAGTAATGCAATAATGAAATATATAACCAACCTAGAAGACGAAAGAGAAACTGCTGAAAACGAAGCAAAAAAAGAAATACAAAAAGAAACTTTTAAAAGCTTTATGAAAGTTCGTCAAGATTTCCCCTTCTAACAAACCTACCCCTAAATTTAGTAGAATTATAGTATGAAGATACTACAAACAGACTGTCTTATAATAGGCAATGGGCTTGCCTCTTTGGTATATGCCCATAAAATAGCTAAAAAGGGCTTAAAATGCATTATTTTAAGCGCAAGCGATAGTATTGAACATAGTAATAGCAACCTTGCTCAAGGTGGCATAATCTACGAAGAAAAACCAGATATCAAAACTCTTATTGAAGATGTTCAACTTGCAGGTGCAGGTTTATCTAACGAAAAAGCCGTAAAAGAATTAACCCTAAACGGATATCAAGTTATAAAAGATTTATTTATAAAAGAATTAAATACCCTCTTTGATAAAACTCCCGCTGGTAAATTACTTCTTACAAAAGAAGGTGCACATAGTAAAAAAAGAATAATTTATTCTAAAGATTATACCGGCAAAGCAATGGTATCTGCCTTAATTGCAAAAATAAAAAATAATAAAAATATAAAAGTTTTAAAAAATTCCACAGCAATAGATTTACTTACCCTCTCGCATAGTAGCGAAAATTCTATAGATAGGTATCTCCCCTTAACATGTTTCGGAGCTTATGTTTTAAACGGCAAAACTAATGACATTTTTGCAATTAAGGCAAAGAAAACTATCCTTGCAACTGGTGGATTGGGACAGATATTTAAACATACATCTAACACCTTACAATCTTTTGGTGGTGGTATCGCTATGGCATATAGAGTTGGTGCAAGGGTTATCAATTTGGAATATACTCAGTTTCACCCAACAGTTTTTATTAAGGGCGATACTATGTTTTTAATATCAGAAGCTGTCCGTGGCGAAGGCGGAGTGCTTATAAATAATAAAGGTAAGGCCTTTATGAAGAAATATCACGAACTGGGCGATTTAGCACCAAGAGATGTAGTTTCGCGAGCTATCCATTACGAAATGCTAAAAACTTCAAGTCATAGGGTTTATATTGATTTGAGTAAAATGTCTGCTTCTTATATTAAGAAGCGGTTCCCAAAAATTTACGAAAAATGTTTGGCTGAAGGTGTGGATATTACAAAACAACCTATCCCAGTAGTACCGTCAGCGCATTATAGTTGCGGTGGTGTTTTTACAGATAATTATGGCAGAACAAATATTGAAAATCTAAATGCAATAGGCGAAACTGCCTGTACTGGTTATCACGGTGCAAATAGATTGGCGAGCACCTCGCTTTTGGAAGTTGTTTCTATGGCAGATTTATGTGCAAAAAAAGATATGTTCGATTTACATTCTGGCAAGACATTTAAAATGCCAAGTGTTAAAAATTGGCAAAGTCCAAAGAAAGAGCCAGATTTGACTTTGATTAAACAAGATTTGGATAGTATAAAAAACACAATGTCTAATTATGTCGGTGTTATCCGAAGTGCAAAAAGGTTAGAACGAGCAGAAAAGATTTTGAGACATTTAAAAAACGATGTTGATATTTTTTATAAAGATTATAAGATAACAAAGCAATCTCTTAACCTACGAAACGCCGCCCAATGTGCCTTATTGGTATTATATGCTGCCTTAAAGAACCCACGAAGTCGTGGGTGTCATTATATAGAAAAGTAAATTTTTACTTCGGCTTTCTGGCAAATTTTTCCTTTTTTGCTCCTAAAGTATGTGAGCTCGCAAGCTCGCCCGTTACACTATTACTAGTCGTCGCAAAGAAAGAAAAAATTTCCACAAAAATCCTTTGTAAAAACTCCTTTTGTCATTGCGAAGAGCGATAGCGATGTGGCAATCTCATTTTTCCCTGCTTGTCATTGCGGACTTGATCCGCAATCTAGAATAAAATAAAAATTTCCCTAATTTTCTCCCTTTTTTAAAGGGAGTGGCTTTTTTTCGTTAGGAAAAAAGACGAGGGTTTTAATATTTCTTTGTCATTGCGAAGCCCGAAGGGCTGTGGCAATCTCATAAAAATAAATAACAAAAATAAAGAGATAAAATAAAAACTCCTTTTGTCATCTTGAGCATAGCGAGCTTTGCGAGCGAAGTCGAAAGATCTTGGTATTATAATGTGAACTTACAGACAAAGATTCTTCGGCTTCGTTTCACTTCGCTCAGAATGACAGGTTTTCTTACAAACTATTTATATACGAAATTACCTCTAAAGATGCCTGGGCGCCTGTGCCTGCACTGGTTATCGCTTGACGATAAACACTATCTGCACAATCTCCACCTGCAAAAATGCCTTCTATATTTGTTTTTGTTTTGCTATCTGCTTTTATATGTCCATCGTCCTCAAGTTCCACACCACTACCTTTTAAAAATTCTGTCTGTGGGATTGAACCAATCGCAACAAAAATTCCTTCACATTTAAGTTCAGATATTTTTTCTGTTGTAACATCTTTTATTTTTATAGATGTTATGCCTTTATCATCGCCCAAAATTTCGTCCACTACATTACAAAGTTTCATTTCTATTTTTGGATTGGCTTTAACTTTTTCTATCAAAACATTTTCCGCTCTAAAACCTTCCCTTCTGTGAACTATCGTTACCTTTGGACAAATTTCTGCTAAAAATAAAGCATCTTCAAAAGCAGTATTTCCCCCACCAACAATCACAACTTCTTTACCTTTAAAGAAGAATCCATCACAAGTTGCACATGCAGAAACACCTTTATTTTTATATGGCTCTTCAGACGGAATACCCAACCATCTAGCTTCAGAACCTGTTGCGATTATTATCGCTTTTGCTGTGTAAATTTTACCTTCTTTGGTATGCACTTTATATGGTTTTTCAGAGGTTTCTATTTTAGTAGCTGTTTCACGGGTTAGTTCTGCCCCGAGTCGTTTACATTGTTTATGCATAGCTTCCATAAGGTCAAACCCGCCGATAGGATTTTCAAAACCTGGGTAATTTTCTATATCCTGAGTTTTGAGTAATTGTCCCCCCGGTGAAGTTCCACCAAGTATTACGGTTTTTAGTCCTGCACGGACTGTGTATAATGCACCGGCACAGCCTGCTGGACCAGCACCAATAATAAGTACATCTGTTTTCATTTTATCTCCTCTTTTGAGTGCTTTTTTTATTTTTTTCTCCTAAAGTCCCGCTACTGCTTCGCAGTATTCGCTGAACGGACTAGTCGTTGAAAAAAACAAAAAAATCTTCTCAAAATACTCGCAAAATGTTGCGAGTTCTAAAGTTTTTTTATTTTTTAATCAAACCCTTTCATCATTTTATTAAAAAGCGACATAGGCATACCCACAATATTATCCTTATTGCCTATTATTTTTTCTATAAATGGGTCTTTAGTATCCTGAACCGCATAAGCACCGGCTTTGTCTAAATGTTTGCTAGCAAATCGTTTAAGCTGTTCTTCTGATAGTTTCCTTGCTCTACATTTACTCATCTCATAACCAAGCAAAATTTTATTATTACTTTTATTTATTATAGCAATACCTGTGTAAACAGATTGCCATTTCCCATTTAGAAATTTTAAAATTCTTAGAGCATCTTTTTCGTCTTTAGGTTTACCTAAAACTTTTCCATCGCATACTACCAATGTATCTGCCCCGATAATTAGATGGTTAGGATATTTTAAACTTACGACGAATGCTTTTTTAAAAGCTAAATCTTTAACTATTTTAGCTGTTTGTTTGAAGTGAGTTTTTTCGGATACATCCGCCCCCACAGAACGAAACTTATAGCCCTTCTTTCTTAACATACTAATTCGTCTTTCAGATTTGCTTGCCAAAATAATCTTCATATTCTTATTATATAAAAAAACAGCCCCGCACAAAAAGTGCGGGGCTGTTTCATACAACTTAAAAAGTTATTAGATTATGGAATAGATTCCATTATGCTTGCAAAACTTTGTTCTGTTTTACCAGATATTTCTACTGTTTTCTCTCTACCTTTTGCGCCTCTTATTATGGCAACATTATTTGGCATCACTTCGAAAAAATCTGCTAAATAGCCTGTTAAAATGTCGTTAGCTTTATTATCCAAACTTTTTGTCTTTACTTTTACCCTTAAAACGCTCCCTATTCTGCTAACAACTTCGTTACTTGCTGAATTTGTTATTACCCTTACTTTTACTATCATAACAGACCTCCTAGGATTTTTGCTTTAATACAAAAAATATTATCCAAATATTGCATTTCCTATCCTTGGTAAATTAGACCCCTCTTCTATTGCAACCTGTAAATCTGTGCTCATACCAAGTGATAGATAATATTTTTTGTTATCTTTTAAACTATCAAAATTTGTATCAAAAATATGTTTAACCTTTTTAAATGCTGGTCTTAAATTTTCTGGATTTTCTTCTATTGGCGCTATTGCCATTAAACCGAGTAAATTTATGTTTTCTAACTTTTTAACTTGTTCTATTAACTGTTGTGTATCTTCTAAGGATGCCCCGCCTTGTGTATCTTTCTTGGTAAGTTTAACTTGTACTAGTGCATTAATTGTTTTGCCAAGCTCACCTGCTTTTTTATTTATGATTTGTGCTAATTTTAAGGAATCAACAGAATCTATAAAATCAAAAAACTCTAAAGCTTTGCCAACCTTGTTTGTTTGAAGATGTCCGATAAAATGTTTTGTCAGCTTGTCTTTATATTCCACAAGTTCTTTTGTGTTCCATCTTGTGATGGCATCTTGCACTCTGCTTTCGCCTATATGTTTTATAAGGTTAAGTTGTAAAAGATCTTTAATATCTTTGTTATCTGCGTATTTGGTGACGGCTATTATTTCTACATCTTGTGCATTTGAACACACTTTTTTAATATCCGCTAAAACTTTATTTAAGTTGTTAGATGCGTTCACCATATACCCTCTATATATACATTATACCAAAATTAAGTGTTTGATACTAGCACCCTAAATTCTGATGTTGTATTGATATCTTTAAACAACCAACCATATTTGGTTTCATCGTAAAGAAAGTCTTTATTTTCAAAACCGTTTTCTAAACCTGTTTGAAGATAATTGTAAAGTTTGGTTTTATCTTTTTTATAAGTCCAATAATAACCGGCTAGATTTATGTAGGGGTTGGTGGAATTTGGGGATAGTTTAATGGATGCTAGCAAATCTTTTTTCGCTTTTTCGCCTTGTTTGAGTTTTAGATAGGAATATCCACGGGCATTATAATATTCGTATCTATTTTTATTGTGCGATATCGCAGAACCAAAATCTTTTATAGCAGCTTGCCAATGATTTGTATAAGTATAAACCAATCCCCGCTTATAATAATAGGTAGACATTTTTGGGTTCTGCGATATCGTAAAACTTAAATCTTTAACAGCTTGGTTATACATTTTTATTTCTTTATAACATTCTGCTCTTAGCACATATGCTTTTGTATTTTTTGCATCTCGGTTTATAGCTTTGCTGAAGTTTGAAATTGCCTCATCATACATATTTTGTGTTTTGTAGGTGTTTGCTATATAAAAGTATGCGGTAGATGCGTTCTCGTCCATATTTGTGGCACTGTTTAGGCTTTCTAATGCTTTTTTGGGTTCTTGCAAACCCAAAAAAGCCCGTCCTTCTAAAATGTAAAATTGATAGATTTTAGGTTTCTTTTTCCCCCATCTATTTAAATCTTTCAAAGCTGGTTTATATTTTTCAAGTTCAACTTGTGCGATTGCTCGGTTGTAGTAAAAATCTAAAAAGTCGGGTTTATATTTTACGGCTTTATTTAAATCGTCCAAAGCTAGATTATATTTTTTTAAATCTAAATAGCTTAACGCTCTTGCGTAATAACGGAAGGCGTCTTTTGGACGAAGTTCTATAGTTTTGGAATAATCTTCAATAGCTTTTGTTATATAGTTTTTGGAACGGTAAGCATCACCACGACGATGATAAGCACCTACAAAATTAGGATTTTCTTTAATAGCGTTTGAAAAGTATTTTATTTGAAGATTAGCATCTTGAGATTTTTTACCTTGTTTATACCAATAGCTCGCACTTTTCTCTGCGAAGCCAGCAGTAGAAAGAAATAAAATTAATAATAAAGAAGTTAATAATCTCATATATAATATTATAGCATTTGAATATTATAGTAGACCTATTGAACGAATTCAGTTTTTTTATTGCACCCGCAGGGTGCAATAAAAAAACTGCGCCCACTAGGAATCGAACCTAGATTTCTAGCTCCGCAAGCTAGCGCTCTATCCGTTGAGCTATGGGCGCAGTTTTTTTGTCTATATAATTAAGTAATTAGAAAACTAATTCTTAAATTACCCAAGTTTATTTTAAGTGTTTTGAAACGAGTTTTGTCATTTCAAACATATTTACTTGAGCTTTTCCACCAAAGATTGGTTTTAACACTGCATCAGCGTTGATGTTTCTTCTGTTTTTTGAATCTTGAAGATTGTTCTTCTTAATGTAAACCCACATCTTTTTCACAACTTCTGTTCTTGGAAGTGGTTTTGAACCCACAACTGCTGCTAACTCACTGCTTGGTGTTAGCGGTTTCATAAATGCTGCATTTGGTTTTGCCATAGTACTGTTCCTCCTAGTAAATTTTATATCCTAATTATTCTAGCACATTTTTTCACGACTAGTTTTTAAATTTTTGGACTTGCCTCTATAATATCCTTGCTACAGCCGTCTTCAAACTTCTTGAAATTATCCACAAAAAGCTTAGCTAAATTTTTATATTTATCCTCGAAAGACTGCTTGTCTTCCCATAGGTTTATAGGGTTCAAAATTTCTGCTGGTACACCCTCACAAGAGGTAGGTATTTGGAACCCAAAAATATCGTCTGTTTGGTACTTGACATCTTTTAGCTTTCCGTCCAAAACTGCTGTTAGTAAGGCTCTTGTATATTTCAAACTTATCCGTTCACCAACACCATATTCACCCTTTATCCAACCGGTATTTACTAGCCAACAATCGGTATTATGTTGTTCCATATTCTTTTTTAAAAGCTGTGCATATACATTTGGATGTCTTGGCATAAACGGTGCTCCAAAGCAAGTACTGAATGTTGCTTGAGGTTCTTTCAAACCCATTTCTGTACCTGCAACTTTTGCTGTATAGCCAGAAATAAAGTGATACAAAGCTTGTGAAGTGTTTAGTTTAGAGATTGGTGGCAATACACCAAAAGCATCACAAGTTAACATTATGATATTTTTAGGATGTACTGTTTTTTTATCTGCTTTAGCATTACCTATATATTCTAATGGATAACAACCACGAGTATTTTCTGTTAAGGATTTATCAAAGAAATCTACATTACCATCTGCGGTTAGAACAACATTTTCTAAAACGCTTCCTTCTTTTAATGATGCTTTGTAAATTTGTGGTTCATTTTTTTCTTCAAGGTCTATCATTTTTGCATAACAGCCACCTTCAAAGTTGAAAATACCATCTTCGTCCCAGCCGTGTTCGTCATCGCCTACTAGATTCCTTGATGGATCTGCAGATAATGTTGTTTTACCTGTGCCACTTAACCCGAAAAATAATGCGGAATCTTCTTTATCGCCCACATTGCAAGAACAATGCATCGGGAAAATATTTTTTTCTGGTAGCAAGTAATTCATAACAGTAAACATACTCTTTTTTATCTCACCAGCATATGCTGTGCCTATTACTAACACTACTTTTTCGTCGAGATTTACTAAAATTGCAGTTTCTGTAGGTGTGCCGTCTGTTGTAGGGTCTGCTTTTAAGTTTGGTAAAGCAATTACTGTAAATTGTGGAGCAAAATCTTTTAATTCTTCATCACTCTCTGGTCTTATAAAAATGTTTTTACAAAATAAGTTTTGCCATGCAAATTCATTTATCACTCTTATCTTTAATTGAGTTTTTTTGTTAGAACCTACGAAACCATCTCTTACAAAAATATCTTTATCTTTTATATATTTTTCTGCTTTGGCATAAAGTTTTTTGTAAACATCTTCCGATATAAGTTGATTTGCTTTGCTTATATTTATTTGATCTTTAACAGATGGAGTATCCACATAAAACCTATCAAAAGGGCTTCTGCCTGTGTGTTTACCTGTGTTTACAGATAATGCACCAGACTTTGTCAAAACACCTTCTTTCCTAGCTAACGCTTCTTTAATAAGTTCTTGTGAATTTAGGTTTTGAAATATTTTTTTGCTTGTTTCTAATTTCATTATTTTAATTCCTCTAATGCTTTTTTAATTCTTGAAATTCCTTCAATTACATTCTCTTTGCTTGCGCAATAACTAATTCTCAAATGTCCTTCCATACCAAAAGCTACACCTGGTACTACGGCTACTAATGCTTTTTCAAGCAAAAATTCCGCTAAATCTATAGAGCTTTTGTTATAGTATGAAAAATCTATTAAGCTATAAAAAGTTCCACCCGGTTCGTTTATTTTTAAATGCGGAATTTTTGCAAGCTCTTCAAGTGCTACTTTTTTATTAGCTTCAAGTGTTGTTCTAAGTTCTTCGATACAA
>JABHZW010000030.1 GCA_018656005.1 Candidatus Pseudelusimicrobium marinum
TAAAAAACCAAAAACAATAGTGGTTTCCGCAAAATAATTGTTATGTAGCCACAAAAACAAAGAGGAAAAAGAATGGTAGAGTTTATTTCTGCATTTGTCGCCGGTATGTTATGTTTTTTTACACCATGCGTGTTCCCTGTCGCTATTGGTTTTTTTGGCGCAATTTCTGGCATAAATTCTAAACAAATATTTTCTCATAATAAAAAAATTCATCATAAATTAGAAATCACAACTTTGCTGTTTGTTTTAGGTTTTTCAACCGCATTTTCAATACTTGGTGCTGGTGTTTTTTATGTAAGCGATATGTTTGCAAAATATGCAGATTATATAAATATAACAGCTGGTATAATTGTAATAATTTTTGGTCTTCATATTTTAAGAATTATAGATTTGAAATTTTTAGATAAGGACGAACATTTTAATTACAGAAAAATTCACTCTGGTTATTTTGGTGCTTTTGCAATTGGTTTTCTTTTCGCAATTGGTTGGAGTCCGTGCATAGGACCAATACTTGCTAGTATTTTAGCTATGGCGATTACAAAAGAAAGTGCTTTAAAAGCATCAGCCCTGCTATTCACATTTTCACTTGGACTTGGCATTCCATTTATTGTAATTAGCTTTTTTGGAAACAAAGCATATTCCTATTTTAGGCATCATTCTGGCTTTGTGAAATATAGCCAAAAAATGATTGGTTTAATGCTTGTTGGACTTGGTTTTTATTTAATTTTAACTGTATTTTAAATTGGGAGGAAATATGAAAAAAATAGTATTAGCAGTATTGTTGACATTGTGTTTTTCTAATGCTTTTGCGGGGATAGACGAAGGTATAGATGCAGGTACTAAAAACCTATTTGTTTATGGTGGTAGTGCTTATCCGTATGCTCTTGAACTTAATGGTATAGAAACAGAATATGGTTCTTTGGGTTATGCTTTTGGAGCTCAATTTGTATACAACTCAAAAGATTGGCTTGGACTTGGGCTAGACTTTAACTATTCCAAAGCAGATGATAATTTAACATCAACCGGAGATACAACAAAAAGCCAAATGTGGACTGGTATGTTTATGATGAAAATATACTTATATCCAGAAGAAGGAGTAAGATTTTATTTACCATTATATGGTGGTTTTGGGAATGCAAAAATATCATCTTCTGGCACAACAAATTTAAATAGCACAGAAACAGGTCTTGCTGCAGGTACTGGTTTGGGGATAGATTTTGATTTAAATGATATGTGGATTCTCGGGGTAGAATTTAGATTTACAAGAATGTTTATAGATAGTTTTGGGGCAAACAAACTCAATAATGATTTTGATTATTCCAACGGGCTAATAAAACTTGGTTATAAATTTTAAGGGAAAATAAATGAAAAAAATAATATTAATATTGGCAACAATACTATTAATACCAGCCTGTTTATTTGCAGAAACAGAAAATGTTGGCTTTGGGGAAGAGGCTAATTTTTATCTTGGTAGCGGACTTGTGCTTCCAAATATTGATATTCCAGATGGGGTAGATATAACCCCAAAACCGGGTCTTGCTTTTGGGGCAAATTACTTGTGGTATCATAAAGAAAGATTAGCAACTGGGTTAGAGTTTTTCTCTCAACAGGGCGACTATGATGTTAATGGCAGAAAAAATACTCTTGGCGGAACTTATTTTAACTTGAATCTGTCCAACAAATATGTTTTTGGTAATTTGGAAAATAAAATAACAGGATATGTCCCTTTTGGTATTGGGTTTGGTACGGTTCAAATAAGAAAAGATTTGCCATTATCACAAGTTGGACAAGAAACAACAAAATCCTCTGGGTTCACATGGTTTGTTGGGCTTGGTGGGGATTATCATATAAATGAAAAATATCTTGTTGGCTTAGAAGGAAGATTAACCCAAAACTTTTTTAAAAAAACTTCTACTAAAACAGTTAAAAGTTATTTTTGGAGCACATCTTTAGTAGCAAAATTTGGAATAAAATTTTAAAATACTTGTATAGGAGAAAAATGATATGAACTTTATAAAAAAATTCTTTGCAAAACTAGACACCTGTTTAAAAAGCAAAGATAAAGGTTCTTGTGGCTGCAAAGCATCTACTTGCGAACCAAAAGAAGATAAAGAAAATAAAACAGATTCTTGTTGTTAAGTAAAATATTATTATGAAACATTTAGTAGAGCTCTTAGTCCATAATGTTATGGGCTTTGGGCATGAGAGTGCATTAGGACACACCATAAACTTTTTTATTTACGATAGTATAAAACTTTTGTTTTTACTTGTCGCTATGATATATATTTTAAGCTTCCTTAGAACATATGTCCCAGAGGATAAATTAAGAAAATATTTAGGTGGAAATAATAAAGTTTTAGCAGCTTTCTTTGCGGCTTTGTTTGGGGCTCTAACTCCTTTTTGCACCTGTTCTTCTATTCCAATTTTTATAAGTTTGTTTAAACTACGATTACCAATTGCAGCATTATTTGCATTCCTGATAACCTCCCCCCTTGTTAATCAATATGTGGTTGCAATTATGCCCGGTATGATTGGTATAAAAATAACATTAATATATGTTTCGCTTGGACTTGCTATGGGTGTTGGTGGTGGTTTGTTTTTAGATAAACTTGGTGTACAAAAACATTTCGAAATGGATTTTGCACCAGAAGGTGAACAAATTTTACCAAAAATAAAAACCACTAAAGATAGAAATAATTTTGCAATTGATGAAGTAAAAGATATTGTTAAAAAACTTTGGAAATGGCTATTGCTTGGTGTTGGTATTGGTGCGATAATTCACAATTTCATACCAAGAGAATCAATAATATACTTAACAGAACTCACAAAACCATTCGATGTTATAATAATAACTCTTATAGCTATACCAATGTATGGTAGCTGTATCGCTGTAATACCAATAGCAATAGCATTATTTAAAAAAGGTATCGCACTTGGTACCGCATTTGCATTTATGATGAGCTTCTCTGGTTTAAGTTTCCCAGAAGCTGTAATTTTAAGAAGGGTTATGAATTTGAAACTTATCGGTATGTTTTTTGCAATAGTGTTTGTAGGGATTGTTCTTATTGGTTATATTTTAAATTTCCTTCAACCATATATCACTAATTACTAGGAGTTAAATAAATGGAACTTTCCGTATTACAATCTGCAGGTTTATCGGCGATAGCCGTATTAGTTTTAACGCTTCCATTCTTTATAAAAAAAGTAGAAGAAGATTTGGAAATATTCCTATTTATAATGGGTGTTTTAGCAGCAACAATTTCCGGTATGTGGAATTGGCATTTAATAGAAGAAGGTTTTAAAGAACCATTTTTTATATCTGCCACGGTTCTGTGTGTTGGTTTTGTGTTTAAAAGATTTAGAGATCATTGTAAAATATGTGTGCTTGCCTGTGTAAAAAAAATAGGACATAGAAAAACTGTATTTGCTGCAATACTTGTATTGGGCTTATTATCCAGTGTAATAACAGCGATAATTGCTGCCTTAATATTAAGTCAAATATCTGCAAATATGCATCTTACTCGTCGGAATGAACTTAAATTTATAGTATATGGCTGTTTTGCAATAGGGCTTGGCGCAGCACTAACACCTATCGGAGAACCGCTTGCAACAATTGCTATTGCTAAGTTAAAAGGTGCTCCACACTATGCAGATTTCTTTTTCCTATTAAGAACATTGTGGATGTGGATAATACCAGGTGTTTTGTTTTTAGCATTTTTGGGTTCTAAAATGCCTCAACTTCATGAAAGTAAAACTGAAGAACACATAGAAAAAGAAACCTATAAATCTATATTGCAAAGAGCTGGTAAGGTATATTTATTTATCATGGGTTTAATATTTTTAGGTGCTGGTGTAAAACCACTTGCAGAAGTTACTGTAGCATTAATTCCCCGAGAAGGATTATATTGGATAAATATTATTTCGGCCGTTTTAGACAATGCAACATTGGTAGCGGCAGAGATGGTGCCAACAATGTCGCAGGATACAATTGTGTTTTTGCTTATGGGACTTATAGTTAGTGGTGGACTTTTAATACAAGGAAACATACCAAACATTATTTGTGCTGGTAAGATAAAAATTAAAAGCAAAGAATGGGCTAAAACAGCATTCCCTGTTGGTATATTTATGTTGCTTGTATATTTCATTTTGCTTTCAGTTTTTGTTGTTTAGGAGGATAATAATATGTTTGAAATGTTTTTAAAAATAGTAATTGCCATAATTTTAGGTGGTGTGATAGGTTTAGAAAGAGAGTATAGAGATAAACCCGCAGGGTTTAGAACAAATATATTTATATGTCTTGGCTCGGCGATATTTACAATAATGTCGTTAAAAATGTTAACCCTTTATGGTTTTGATCCTGGAAGAATAGCAGCACAAATAGTAACTGGTGTTGGTTTCTTGGGTGCTGGTGCGATACTTCGTTCTGGCAACAAAATCCGCGGACTAACAACAGCTGCTGAAGTTTGGTTAGTAGCATCTATCGGTATGTGTGTTGGTTTTGGGCATTACATAGTTGCCACATTTGCAGTTGTGCTTGTTGTTATATTACAGCTTTTTGTTAATTGGGATAGTCTGTTTTTTGGAGGATTAAAAAAAGCTGAAGTATTACATATAAAAACAAAACCAGATACAAAGATTTTTGAGAAGATAGAAAAGATAGGCAAAAAACATAAAATATCTATAGGTAATCATAGCTTTGCAAAGAAAGATGGTTTGTTTAATTTAAGAATAATAGTGCCTTCACAAAGGAGAAGTTTTAACAAGTTCCTCGAGGAATTAGCATTATTAGAAGAAGTCGTAGACTTGGAGAATTAGGCGAGAGGCTCGCCTCCTTTTTTGCCTTCGGCTTACAGGTGGTTAAAAAAATTAGCAAAACTAGTGTTATATAGAAAGCTTAAACAAAAAAGGAGTGGGCTTCCCACAGGAGAAAGAAAATGACAAATGAAAGAAACATACCCCTATTCAACCTACAAAAACAGTTTGATAGTTTAAAACCAGAATTAGAAAGTGCTTGTTTAAAAGCATTGGGTTCTATGAAATGGCTACTCGGACCAGAAACCAAAGAGTTTGAAAAAGAATTTGCAGAAATTATGGGTGCTAAACATTGTATCAGTTGCTCTTCTGGTGCAAGTGCAATACAAATTGCATTAATGGCTGCGGGCATAGGCAAAGGTGATGAAGTTATAACAACCCCCTTCACTTTTGTTGCGACAACAACATCTATAACACTAACAGGTGCAGATATTGTTTTCGCCGATATAGAGCCAGAAACATACAATATAGATCCTAAAAAAATTGAAGAAAAGATCACATCAAAAACAAAAGCAATTTTACCAGTTCATCTTTACGGCTACCCAGCAAATATGGACGGCATAATGGAAGTTGCTAAAAAACATAATTTAATTGTTATTGAAGATTGTGCACAATCGCATTTATCAAAATACAAAGGTAAAACAACCGGCACAATTGGTTTGGCTGGTAGCTTTAGTTTTTATCCAAGCAAAAATTTAGGTGCTTGTGGCGATGCTGGTGCAATTATCACAGATGACGATTCTCTCGCCGATAAATGTTCAAGAATTCGCCATAGTGGAAGATCCAATAAACCTTATGAATACGATTATGAGGGCTCTACTTTGCGAGCGGACGAAATTCAAACAGCGATGCTTCGTGTAAAATTAAGACATCTAAAAACTTGGACAGAGATGCGAAACAATGCAGCACAAATGTATAACAAATATTTAAAAGATATTTCGCAAATCAAAACCCCGAAAAATTGCGAAGACGGCTCTACTCAATCTTTCTATGTTTATACTATTTTTGCAGAAAAAAGGGACGAGCTTAGTAAGTTTTTAACAGAAAACAAAATAGGTAATTCCATATATTATCCAAAAGCTTTGTACGACCAACCTATTTATAAATATATGGGTTTATCCTCGAAAGATTTTCCGGAAACAGATCTTGCATGCAAATCTGTTTTAGCATTACCAATGTATCCAGAAATTTCTGAAGAAGAAATTAAAATAATTGCTGATGTTATAAAATCGTTTTATGGGTAGTACCTCTCCCCTTGGGTCGGAGACCCAACCGCTGGGAGAGGTCGACCAATCAGAATGATTGGCGGGTGAGGGCTAGCCCAATCCTAAAAATAAAAATTTGATAACATAAGTAAAGCTTAAAAAAATAGGAGGTGCACCTCGCACATGGAACAGAAATTATTTATCATAGGTATAATCGCTTTGGCATATTACCTACTATCCAAACATCTAATTAAAAATGGTTTGTTAAAAATAAAAAAGAACCTTTTGGTATGGAACATATTTTCCATGGCATTATTTTCTTTTGTTATCGCTGTAGTGTTTTCAGTAATAATACAAAACAGCGGTACGGGCAAAGAGCTTGGTGGTAGCTTTTGGCTTTTCTGTGTTTTATTGACGACAGGTGCTATACTTTTTGCCGTTTATCAATTAAAAACATCTAACACAAAAAAAGCTTTGGATAAAATAATACATTCCAATATGGATTGGCTTAATACTATTTATTTCGCAGCCATTTTGGCATCTATTGTGATGTTCTTTTTTATACAAGCTTTCAAAATCCCATCTTCTTCGATGGAAAAAACATTATTAAAAGGCGATCATCTTTTTGTTAGCAAAATGACATATGGATTAAAAGTACCTTTTACAAATAAAAAAGTTTTCCCCCTCAAAACAATAGAAGCTGGCGATATTGTTATTTTTGATTTCCCATCAACATCTAAAAGAGAAAAGTTTTGCGGAGCCCCACAAGCAGGTAAAATATTTGTAAAGCGGGTAATAGCCGTCGGTGGAGATATTGTGCGGATTAAAGGAACAGTCGTATTTATAAATGGTGTGGAAATAAATGAGCCTTATTCATATTATGCAAACGATAGCAGAGAGAGTGTTAACCTAAAGCATGGATTGGCGGTATATCAGAATCTCTGGGAAAAGCGTAAGCTAGATAAACACTATGGTATATATTTAAAGGATGATTTTGGGCCTATAAGCGTACCAATGGGCTCATATTTTGTAATGGGTGATAATAGGGATTATTCCTGCGATTCTCGTTTCTGGGGACCTGTGCCAGAGGAAAACATTAAAGGAAGCCCCCTCTTTATACATTGGCCACCTAGACGCATTCAACTGGTGGCGAATCGCCACTGATGTTTTTCGCCTTCGGCTTTTATCTTGCTGCCCTTTTTTATTCTAAAAAAGGGCTATTTAACAACTAAATATCTTTAAAAAATGCTTTCAAGGGTAGTTTTCACGTGAAAACTTTTAGCAGTATTTTATGCGTATTTTTAGGCAAAAAAGAAAGGGGGTGCCTCTGGCACTTTTCACGTGAAAAGTGCGAGGCGCACCTCCCCCTGTTTTTTAGCTACTTTTTGCTTTAATAGGTGGTTTTTGGGAGTAAAAGTTTTCACGTGAAAACTTTTAAGAGGCACCCCTGAGCTTTTTACAACTACTTTTAAACTTTCAGGGAGAATTTTGGCTATATTTATGTTTTTACAATGAAATATTGTAGAAATTGGTGTTTTTCCCCTAAAATTCAAAAAACAACTACCCTTTAAACCCAAACACCGCAAACCTTTTTCCTAAAGTTTTAAAGTTCAAAGTTTTCACGTGAAAACTTTTTAAGTATGTTTTGCGGTAAATATTGTTGGTTTTTAGCTAAAAAACAACATTTTAAAAAACCGCAAACCTTTTTAAAACCAATGTCAAACCTCTTTTAAACTTTTTTGAAAGTTTATTTGCAATTTGCTGTAAAAATATATAAAATATTGTTAATATTTCAAATTTCAAAAACCGCAAATCTTTAATGTTTGTTGTTAAAGTTTAAATAAGGATAATTAAATGGCAGAAATCATATCAATAGCAAATCAGAAAGGTGGGGTGGGGAAAACCACAACAGCAATTAATTTAGCATATGGCTTAGCTTGCCTAAACCAAGAAGTTCTTTTGGTAGATTTTGATCCACAGGGCAATGCAACATCTGGACTTGGTGTAGATCTAAAAGAGGGGGACAAAACCATATACGAATTGGCATCCAATATGGGTAGCTTTAGCCAAGCTATAAGGCAAACTTCTAACGAGCTTTTAGATGTGCTTCCAGCCAACAATAATTTGGCTGGTTTAGAGGTAGAAATCGTCGGAATGAAGGGTAGAGAGAATGTGTTAAAAAACATATTAGAACCGCTTAAAAAAATGTATAAATTTATCATTATAGATTGCCCTCCATCGCTTGGTTTACTAACACTAAATGCTCTTGTTTGTAGCGATAGTGTTATCACTCCAATACAGGCTGAATATTATGCTATGGAAGGACTCGCACATTTTATAGATACAACTTATAAAATAAAAAAACACATCAACCCACAACTTAAAATAGATGGGGGGGTTGTTACAATGTTTGATGCAAGAATGAATCTTGGTAGACAAGTTAAGGACGAAGTTTTTAAATTCTTCGGCGATAATGTCTACAAAACAGCTATCCCAAGAAATGTTAGATTGGCAGAAGCGCCGGGTTTTGCACAAAGTGTTTTTAGTTATGATCCTGGTTGTAGAGGTGCAAGAGCATATTTTGAACTTGCAAAAGAATTTTTGATAAGACGCGGTGCAAAAGTAGAACATTATGAGGAAGCGGTGCCGTATCAAACCGACACAAGCTTGTCTTATGATTTTGGCGGATAGTGCCAAGGGCACTCCTTTTTTTGTTAAGCTTTCCACATAACACCAGTTTTGTTTAAGTTTAACAAAAACCTGGGGAAGTTTATCCTCGAGAGATTTAAAAACTTGCGAAATTTAAGGTTTTTTTAACCTTTTGTATAGTTTGGTATGGGTAAAAACGATTTTAAAATTTAGAAAAATGAGGTAAAAAAATGAGAAAAGCTTTAGGTAGGGGTCTCGACTCTTTAATCAAGCAAACAATAAAAGATGTTAGTGTTGAAAACACAACTCAAGAAACTGCGCAACCAATAATTTCTAAAACAGAAAATGTGCAAACAGAAATTAAGGTGGGGGAAATTCAAAATATTTCTGTAAATAAAATTATTGCAAACAGATTTCAACCACGCCAAAATTTTAATCAGGAAAGTTTAAAAGAGTTGGCAGAATCTATAAAAAAACATGGTATTGTTCAACCAATTGGTGTCACATATGATGCCGGTTTAGATAAGTATGAAATTATTTTAGGTGAACGAAGGTTTCGTGCAAGTAAACTTGCTGGGTTAACCGAAGTTAAAGCAATTATACACAAATCTATCGACGATAAAGAGAAGTGTGCGCTTGCTTTAATTGAAAATATTCAAAGGGAAGATTTAAGCCCAATAGAAACTGCAAATGGTTATAAAAATTTAATAAATCAGTTTGGTGTTATGCAAAAAGAATTGTCTGAATACTGCAATAAAAGTAGCAGTTCAATTTCAAATACACTTAGACTTTTAGAGCTTGAA
>JABHZW010000011.1 GCA_018656005.1 Candidatus Pseudelusimicrobium marinum
AGAAATTGTGGATATTTGTTGCGGACGGCTTGGCGTTGTAGCAAGAGAAGAGGGTTATACCGTTATGATAACTGCAGATCATGGGAATGCAGAAGAAATGTATGACGAGAAAATTAAAATGACAAAAACTGCACATTCCACCAACCCGGTTGAATTCATATATATCAACGATGATAAGAAAGATGTGGAGTTGCGAGAGCATGGGATTTTGTCTGACATCGCACCGACTGTTTTACAAGAACTTGGTATAGAAATACCAGAGGAAATGACATCAAAAAGTTTAATAAAAAGTTAATCTTGTATTCTTGGAAATAGTGGTTCGCCTTTTTCTAAAGTTGCGAGCCGTTTTTTAAGCTCTGTTGCGGTGTCTGGCATAAATGGTGCTACCTGTTTTGCTACTAATTCCAAACAAACTAAAACTTCTTTTAAAAACTTCACACCCTTTTCCTTATCTTCTTTTACCATTACCCATGGTTGATGAGTAGCTGTTGCTTTATTCAAATCTGATATTAATTTCCATGTGGTTTCTAGGGCTTTATCAAAAGCTAAATCTTCCATATACTTATCATATTCAGAGGATATTTTTGGTAAATTTTTAGTTAAACCAAAACCGCCGTCAAAATTTGCTTCTATTTTTTTATCTTCCAAATTTTTACCAGCTATGTTTATAATTCGCGAAAACAAATTGCCCAAATCATTAGCCAAATCGGAATTATATCTTTGTTTAAAACTTGTCATAGAAAAATCGCCATCATTACCAAATGGTACTTCTCTAAAAACAAAATATCTAAATGCATCTAAACCAAATTTATCTATTAAATCGTGCGGGTTAACAAAGTTGCCCATACTTTTAGACATTTTTTCGCCTTCTGCAGTCCACCAGCCATGCGCAAAAACTTTTTTCGGCATTTCCAAGCCAAGTGCCATTAACATTGCAGGCCAAATTATTGCATGAAACCTAAAAATTTCTTTACCAATTAAATGTATATCTGCCGGCCAAAACTTTTTAAAGTTTTCCATATTGCCATCTAAAGCTTCGCCCATTCCAATTGCAGAACCGTAATTTTCAAGCGCATCAAACCAAACATAAATTGTGTGTTTATCGTCATTTGGAACGCTAATACCCCAGCTCACTTTTGTGCGGGATACACTAATATCTTGCAACCCTTCTTTAACGAAATTTATTATTTCTTTACTTCTTGTTTTTGGACTTAAAAAAGTTGGGTTATCTTGATAAAACTTTAAAAGTTTGTCGCCATATTTTGATAATTTAAAAAAGTAAGTTTCTTCTTTTAGTGGTGTTAATTCTTTTTTATGGAACGGACATTTGCCGTCTTTTGTAGCTTCTTTATCGTCTATATAAGCTTCGCAAGAATAACAATAATTGCCTTCATAAGAACCTTTATAAATATCGCCACTTTCTAGTAATTTTGCAAAAACTTTTTGTACAACTTCTTTATGGCGAGGCTCTGTTGTTCTGATAAAATCGTCATATTCCACATTTAAAATTTTCCACAAATCTTTAAACTTTGCTGCAACTTCATCTGTCCATTGTTGAGGATCTTTACCGGCTTCTTTGGCGGTTTTTTCTATATTAGCACCGTGTTCGTCTGTGCCTGTAAGAAAGTGGACACCCACTCCTTTAGATTTTTTGTATCTTGCCAAAATATCACATGCGACAGTTGTGTATGCATGCCCGATATGTGGTTGTGAATTTACATAGTACAACGGGGTAGTAATGTAGAACTTTTTAGTCATAATATCTCCTAACTATTAAAATTTAAAACTTCTATACCAAGTTTTTTTGCTTCTAAAAAAGCTGTTGTTACAAGTAAATTTGGTGTCACATTTCTTAATATAGCTTTTTTGTAACCAGAAACTTCTTTTAATACTTTTACATATTTTCTTTTTTGTTTTTCGTCTTGTTCTGTTTGCCAATGTTGTTGCAAATCTGCAAGTAAAATTTCTATCAAAATATTTGCTTCTGCCCTTGCTGCTATTAACGGACGAGACATATTTTCTGCAAGTTCAAATGGGAATATTGCACTTGCTGTATCTAAACTTTCAATATCGTCTATAACATCTAAAATTTTTAAGGCTCTGTCCACACTGCCGTTTGCATATTTGGCTGCTTGTTGTGCAGTTTCCAAATCTGTGCCTTGGCTTACTAAAATTGTCGCTATGTTTTCTTTACTTAAAGTTGCAAAACTTATCGCCTGGGAACGAGATAATATTGTATTTAAAAGTGCAAACTTTTTATCTGCAATTAAAATCCACACGGTATTTGGCGACGGTTCTTCTATAAATTTTAAAAGTGCATTTTGCGAAGCCGTAGACATTGTTTCTGCATTGTCTATAATTATAACTCGCCACCCGCCAAATTGAATTGACTGCTGAGATTTTTTGGTTAAATCTCTAACAGTTTCAACTTTTACACTTTGTTGTTTTTCCTCTTCTTCTTTTAACAAGTTTGCTTGATATTTAAAATCTGCATAAATATAGTCTGGGTGAGTGTTATTATTTATATGAGTGCAATTTAGACAAGTGCCACAAAATTCTTGTTTGCTATAAAAATCTTTATTAACACAGTTTAGTGCTTTGGCGAAATCTTTCGCTACTAAACTTTTACCTATACCTTTATCCCCGTAAAAGATTATGCTCGGTGGCACTCTTTTAGCTTTAATAAATTTTTTTAATTCTTGAGAGGCTTTTTCTTGCCCCAATATTTCTTTAAAAGTCATAGTGTTTATCTTATATAATTTTATGAGATTTTAGTGCATCTTTAACCATTTCGGCAACATCGTCAATATCATTATCTGCATTTATTATGGTAGAGTTTGGGATAGTTTCCGCCAATTTTTTATACCCTTCTCTCATTTTTTGTCTGAAATTTTCGTTTTCTTGTTCCATTCTGTCTGTAAACAAGAATTGTCCTCTGGAAACAAAATGCTTGTCTGACATTAAAAATACTAAAGTTAAATCTGGCTTGGTAGATTTGGTAGCAATATCATTTAAAGTATCAACCGCTTTCATATCTATGCCTCGTCCATAACCCTGATATGCACATGTGGACATTGTATATCTTTCGCAAATAACAGTTTTGCCCGATTCTAATGCTGGGATAACAGTTTCCTCTGTATGTGCAGCACGAGATGCTTCGTATAACATAAGCTCTGTTAATGGAGTTATTTGTTGATTAGGGTCTAACAAAATATTTCTTATTGCTTCTGCAAGTGGTGTGCCACCAGGTTCGCGAGTTAAAACAACATCTAGTTTGTGTTCTGTTCGCAGAAAATCTGCAAGCATATTAGCTTGAGTGGATTTGCCACATCTGTCTGGCCCTTCAAATACTATAAATTTACCTTTATTCATATTGTTTAATTATATCAAAAAAATAGGCTAGCGGTTTTACCCGCTAGCCTTAAGCCTGTAAAGTGTGGCAAGGCCACTCCTGTTTTGGTTTTCGTGACCACATAACACTAGCTTTACTAATGCTTGTTTACCACCTATAGCGAAACCAATTTTAAAAATACTCCCACAGGGAACGAGTATTTTAATATTTTTTATAGTTAAAATTTTGAGGTTATTTTTCATTTTCTCTGCGACGACTAGTCCATTAGCGAATACTCCGAAGGAGTAGCGGGACTTTAGGAGCAGAAAAATGGAAAAGAATCCAAAATTTTAACTACGAACATTTAGAATATCCACAATCGTGGCATGTTGGTCCTGAACATCCTGATTCAAAACTCACATTAGAACTATAACATTTAGGACAATACTTGGTTTTTGCTGCGTCCCAAAGGGCTAACTTAGCATCGCCGTTTTCTAGCCGTTCTTTACCAACACCTGTTTGTCTTAAATGTTCTTTTAATGCCACAGATATTGCATGTGCAATAGAATTTATATGGTTTTCACCAAAACCAATTGGTTTATCACCTTTAACAGAGTTTAAATGTTTTATTACGCTTACAGGGTCTCCACCATTTTCTAAATATTTTGAAAGCAATATACCAACTAATGATGTTAAACCACTAATTTCTGTACCAAGTGGCGGTATATTTGTGAATACTTGGAATGGACCTTGATCGTCGTAGTTAATGTGTACATGTAATGGTCCATAACCTGTTTCTATTTGATAATAATGAGAACTAATTGCAAAACCAGCTTTCTTTTTATCTCTTCCATTCTTTTTCTCTACCGGTGCTTTGCTTGAAGATAGATTTAATACTTGAAACTCTTTACACCCATCTCTATAAATTGTTATACCTTTACAACCCAACTCGTGTGCCATAATATAAGCTTTTGATACATCTTCCACAGTTGCTGCATTAGACATATTTACCGTTTTTGATACTGCATTATCTATATGTCTTTGGAAAGCTGCCTGCATCTTAATATGTCCTTCTATTGAAACATCATGAGAGGTTGGGAATATTTTTTGAATTTCTGCCGGTATTTCTTTAATACCTCTTACTGCTTTATGGTTTTCTTCAATTTTTTGCCATAATTCTTTTTCTGTTAAACCAAAAAATTTGTTTTGTTCTGCTATTTGTTTAAATAGTGGGTTAACTTCAAAGAAAGTATCTTTTGGATCTGGTTGTTTACCATCTTTTAAAGCTTCTAATGCTTTTGCATTGTATCTTGTATAAGCAATTGCAAAGAATGGTTCTATACCGCTACCTTGTAAACCTGCAGTAATTGCAATTGTACCTGTTGGAGCAATTGTTGTTCTAGCTGCATTTCTTGGTGTATGTTTTTCGCCTCTGAAATGTTTACCTTTTTCGTCAAACACAGAGTTTTTGAAGTTAGGAAAAATTCCTCTTTCTTTTGCAAGAGCTTCGGAAGCGATCATTGCGGTATCGTTGATAAATTTCATTATTTTTTCTGCAAGTTCCAAACCTTCTGGGGTATCGTAACCAACACCCATATGTACAAATGTTTCAGATAAGCCCATCACACCAAGTCCAATTCTTCGATTAGTTTTTGCCATCTTTTCTATTTCTGCAAGTGGGTAATTATTTATTTCTATAACATTGTCTAAAAATCTGATAACTGTTTTTACTACACCTTCAAGTGCGTCAAAATCAAATGTTGCTTTTGTAATTTCGCCTCTTACAAATTTAGCTATGTTTATAGATGCTAAGTTGCAAGGTTCCCACGGAAGTAATGGCTGTTCACCACATGGATTTGTACTTTCTATTTGTCCAAGCTCTGGGGTTGGATTAGATTGTGTATCATTAATTCTATCTATAAAGATAACACCAGGATCGCCCGATTTCCATGCGGAATTTGTCAATGCATCAAATACTTTTTTAGCATTCATTTTGCCACATGCTTTTTTTGTATTAGGATTAATCAAATCGTATTCTTTATTATTTTTTGCGGCATCTAAAAATTTCTTATCTATTGCAACAGATATATTAAAATTTTCCATTGCATTGTTTTCGTGCTTTAAGCGAATAAAATCCATAACTTCTGGGTGAGTATAATCTAATACACCCATATTTGCACCTCGACGAGTACCACCTTGTTTTACAACATCAGTCATCTTATCAAAAAGTTGCATAAAAGATAATGCGCCACTTGCTACACCATGTGTTTTTTTAACAATATCGCCTTTTGGTCTTATTTGTGAAAAACTAAAACCTGTTCCCCCGCCACTTTTTTGAATTAAACTTTGACCATGTAAACTTTTTGCGATACCATCAATACTATCTGGCACTGGCAAAACATAACAAGCAGATAATTGTTGCAAATCTCTTCCTGCATTCATTAGTGTCGGAGAGTTTGGTAAAAATTGAAAGCTAGACATCAAATTAAAAAATTCTGTTTCCCAATACTTTACAACTTCTTTTGCATCTTTATTTGTTTTGTAAAGTTCTTCTAATCTTTTTACAACCTTTGCAAAGTTGGCTTCTCTTTCATCGGTATCTTTTGTTGGACTGTGAAAAAGTATTGTGTTTGAAATTCCATTTTCGCCTTTTAATACTTCGTAATCTATACCTTCAAAAATTTTCCATTCATCTTTTTTCGGATGGAACATAAGTTCGGATAAAGCAATATTATGTGCAACACCTTCTAACCATACTTGTGGTGAAGGTGCGTTTCTTAAATATTTATCTTTAATAACTTTTTCTTGGTTTGGTGTTAATTTTATTTTTTGTTTCGATGCTGCAACTATCATAAGAGGTTGCTCCTTATTTTAAATTTTTGGAAAAAGTTTTTGGAATTTCTGTTTAATAAAAAGAAATTATTTTGCGTGTGCCAAAAACAACGGTGTCAAGTTTCTAACTTAATGTTAAGACCAAATTCTAGCAGATTTTGATGCTGTCTTTCAAACAAATTTTAATTAGATTATTAAAAACAACTAATTACTTATCCATTTTTCTGAAGATTCTGTAAAATATAGCTATTATACCTACTATTACATATATGCAAAATACTAGAAATATTATGTCCTGAGGATATTTTATAAGTACAAATACCAAAATTATTAAAAATACTAAATCTCTTATATTCCTTGGTTTCAACAAGCTTTTACCCTTAAAAGCAGCATATTTAATATTAGAAACCATCAATACAGAAAGAAGCAACATCACAAGTGCTATAACATTATATATAGTAGGCATATAATTTGCGAGCCATTTAATTGTATGCTTATCTGCACCCATTTGAAGTAATGTATAAGATATTGCAAAAGATGCCAAAATCCCCGCACCTGCTGGTGTTGGTAGTCCAGAAAAATGTATTTTAGACATATTCCCACTATGTGCTAAAACATTAAATTTTGCAAGTCGTAATGCACCAAATAAAGTATATATAAATGCTATCATGGCACCATATGGATAGCTTTTTAATGCAAAAAAGTACATAAGTATTGCAGGTGCTATTGAAAAGGACAAAAAGTCTGCCAAACTATCCATTTCAACACCAAAACTGCTTTCTGCTTTTAACATTCGTGCTATTCTGCCGTCCAACATATCTAAAACCATAGCACCAAGTATAAACCAACCTGCTTTTAAAAAATTACCATGAAAAGAATTTAATATTGAAAAGAAACCAAAGGCCATATTACCAACTGTAAATAATGATGGTAATGCGATAACACTTGTTCGTTTTATTTTTGCTATTTTTGTTGGCATTATTTTAATAGTCCTATTGTGGTTAAGCCACCTTCAACTTTCTGACCTTCTTTACATATTATTTTAACACTTTTTGGCACATGCAATGCAACTTGCGAACCAAAATATATTATACCTATTCTTTGTCCAGCTTCTACAGTTTCTTTAGGTTTAACAAAGCACTCTATTCGACGAGCAATAGCACCTGTAATTTGTTCTACAATAAATTCTTTTTTATTTGTTGTTAAAATTTTTGTTATGTTTCTTTCGTTTTTATCTGCACCTTTATTGTTTGCAAATAAAAAACTACCCGGTATATATTTTGTGTCTGTTATTTTACCTTTTACTGGGCTTCGTTGAATGTGAACATCAAATATAGATAGGAAAATTCTTATAACAATTTTATCTTTATCGCCTTCAGTTTTTATAGATAATATTTTGCCATCTGCAGGGGATATTATTTCGTCTGCATTAATACGCGTTTTTCTTTCCGGATTACGGAAGAAAAACGCTGTAAAAATCGCAAGCAAAACAAAAAGTTTTAAGAAAAACCATGCCCAACAATTAGAAATTAAATACAAAAAGAGAAATGATATAGCGGCTATCATTAATAATCTTCTTGCGAATTTTTTACCAATTGGGTGAACGGTAGTTACCCAACCAAAAACATTTTTTAATGTGTATATAAGGTCTTTTATCATAAGGTTATTATACTAATTAAATAGGGAAGTAAAAGACTAATGATTTTTACGAGTATTTTTTTGTTTTACAAGTATTTCGTGCTTATTTTCAATTTTCTTTACGACCGAGAAGTTTTTACGAGTATTTTTTTGCTGACCGAGGATTGAAGGAGCGTGGAGTACATTCAGCGAATACTGCGAAGCAGTAGCGGTACTCGAGCGATTGAAAACGAAGGTCAGCGGAAAAAGACGAAGTAAAAATGGTGGAGGCGTCGGGAGTTGCACCCGAGTCCGAATGTCAATAAAAACTAGTTACTACAGGTTTAGCTTTATTTTATCTTGCTAAACCCAAGGCATAAAGCAGCCTAAGAGTTAAGTGTGTTTCGTAATCTTAGACTTTAACAGACGAAACGCGCCATTAAAGTAGCATCCTGCTGCTTGACCATACATCCGAAATTCACAGGAGAAACTTCGGGTATGGGCTTAGGCGTTTGCCCAAGCTAAGTTTTGGTTATTGCCAATTACTTATGTTTTGACCCTTTTTTACTTGATCCGAGTCAACCAAGACCTGCAACTAATTTCAAAGAACACCCGTCGAAGCTAATTCGCCCCCAATAGGTATACTTATATTTTACCATTTTCCAATAAAAATTAACAGCCTCTATTGACTTTTATTTCAAAAAAACATAAAATTTATGCCTAGGTAATTATTTCAGGCAAAGATTTTTGTAATTACCTAGGCATAATTGGGGGAAATAAAAAGGATATTGGGTACTACTATCTGATGAAATTGCTATACTAAACACATATGAAAATAAGCACAAAACCTACAATATATATCATAGATGGACTAAACTTTATTAAAAGTTTCCTAAAACCTAGCACCAAAGAAATGTTAAACCAAACCGAACAAGAATTTTTCGATTGGTTGGAAGAGTTAAGTTCTTCACAAGAGTTTAGTCAAAACGAAATTCGTGTAATTTTGGACGGACATTACAGAGATGTCGGCAACCTACATAGAGGTAAAGTAAAAATAAGTTTTTCAGACGATTTAACCGCAGACGACCTTATCTTAGAACAAGCAGAATATTTATTTGGTAATGAAGAAAGAGTAGCAGTTGTGACATCAGACCGAGAGCTTGCAGAACGATGTGAACTTGAAGGTGTAAGAGTATTATCTTGCAAAAAATTCTTCAATTTAACAAACGATTAGAAATATTTAAATTAAAAAACTTTCCTTTAACACGATAAATTGATAAAATATCTATAGCTGACATTTTCTATGTCAGCTTTTTAAACACACCCGGGCGGGTGGCGGAATGGCAGACGCGACAGACTTAAAATCTGTTGACCGCAAGGTCGTGGGGGTTCGACTCCCCCTCCGCCCATTTTTTACTTCATCTTTTGAGTGATTTTGTGTTTTTCTGCTCCCTTAACTAGGGTTGCTCGCGTACGCTCGCCGTTTCCGCCTAGTCCACGGTCGCAGAGAAAACCCAAACTCATCTCAAAATTTTTTTAAAAACTAAATATAGCTAATCGCTTGTTTCTTTTTCTAAAAATTTATATTATTACTAAATGCTTTTTACAAGCATTTTTTCGAAGTTCGAGGCGTTTTGAACCGCCTAGTCCGTTCAGCGAATACTCCGAAGGAGTAGCGGGACTTAAGGTTCAAAAGAACAAAGAAATTCGGAAAAAGGAGAAGTAAAAATGAAGATTAAGTTTGGTACAGATGGCTATCGTGGTATCGTTGCTTGGGACTTTACTTTCAACAATGTCAGAAAACTCGCACAGGCAGTAGCTGACTTTATCAACTTCAATGCACCTTCAGAAATTCAAAACGGTAAAGAAGTTGCAGTTGTAGGATATGATAGAAGATTTTTATCAGAAAAGTTTGCAAGCGATATCGCTACAATTCTTCGCTGTAATAAAATAGGTACAATTTTATTAGACAAACCAGTACCAACACCAGTAATAAGCTCTTTAACATCAAAAAGATTCTGGATTGGACTTATGATTACAGCAAGTCATAATCCACCTCATTATAATGGTGTAAAAATAAAAATTAATGGCGGTTCTGCATCCACAAGAACAACAAAAGAAATTGAAAGTTTGTTAAATAAAAATCCAGTATTCTTTTTCCCTGGTGTAAAACCAGAAATAAAAAGTTTAGATTCCTATTACACAAAATATTTAAAAAGCAAAGTTAATCTTAAAAAAATATCTACAACACTAAAAGGTAAAATCGTTACAGACTATATGTATGGTAGCGCAACAGGTATTGTGGAACAATTTTTCTCCCCCAAAAAACTAATTTCTATACACACAAAACACGACGCAAATTTTGGTGATATTAACCCAGAACCTAAAGAAGAAAATTTAGGCGAATTAAAAGCTGAAATTAAAAAAAATAAAGCAATTTTAGGCATAGCTTTTGATGGCGATGGCGACAGAATTTCTTTAATAGATGAAAAAGGAAGCTATATAACACCACACATTTTATCAGCCGTTTTGTTAGATTATTTAATTGAAAAGAAACGAATTAAAGGCAGAATATATCAAACAATATCGATGGGCTACTTGCTTAAAAGAATCGCTGAAGAAAAGGGCTTTTCTTTCGAAGAAGTACCAGTTGGTTTCAAACATATCGCCGAAAAAATGCATATAGAAGATGTATTGTTTGGTGCAGAAGAATCTGGCGGTTATGCATGGCTTGGCTCTTTGCCAGACAGAGATGCAATGCTAACAGCACTTATGTTTTTAGAAATTATGGCAACACACAAAAAATCTGCCAGCCAGTTGGTGGAAGATGTGCAAAAGAAATATGGTAAAAGCACATTTTTGAGAAAAGATTTCCCGCTTGCAGAATCTATTAACAAAACAACATTTACAACAAAAGCTAAAAAGAAATTAGCTAAAAAAATAGCAAACACAAAAGTGGAAGAAATTTTAGATTTTGACGGCTTAAAAGTTATTTTAGAAACCGACGAATGGTTTTTAATGCGACCTTCAGGCACAGAGCCTGTGGTGCGAGTTTACGCCGAAGCAGAAACTAAAAAGAAAACACTTGAACTTCTTGCTTATGCAGAAAAAATAGCAACAACATTATTTAATAAGAAGTAAAAAGAATTGGAATTTTTTAGGAAATTTTTTCTTTGTTTTCGACGACTAGTCCGTTCAGCGAATACTGCGAAGCAGTAGCGGGACTTTAGGAGAAAAAAAGGGGAAATTTACAAAAAATCACAACTTCTTAAACTCGTAGTATATTAATCCTGATGATAATATAATTGGTAGAAATGCCGAAAGTATTGGCGGTATATAGCCCATTTCACCCATCGAAAGTGTAACGCTCATCATCCACCAAAAACCAAAACTAATAACTAATGCAATTATCACATTTACCATTTTATTTGCCTTTCTTACCAAAACAACAAATGGCATACCAAGTAAACATATTATGATAAATGCAAGCGGTGTTACTAGCTTATGATACAGATAAGTTTTCTCTTTATAATTGGAAATTCCTAATACTTTTAAAAATTTTATTTTACCTAAAAGCTCTCTAATTGTTAAAAATTCTGGATCTAAAGTTGTTACTGCAATTGTGTTTGGTGGAAAAGTTATTTTAGATGGTTTTTCGTCGAAATGTTCTTCTGTAAAGCCACCCAAATTATCAAAAGTTCTTTTTACGCCATCAACAAAAAACCAACTTTCTATTTCATTATTCCAGACCATTTTATCAACATCTAATTGGTAATCTATTTTGCCGTCTTCGCCTAATATATCTAGCACAACACGGTTCATAATTTTATGTTTTACATCTAAAGTTTGTGCTGTTAAAATTTTATCTTTACTTAAACGAAGTATCACATTTCTATGAAGCCCGATAGACCAATCTTTCTTGCCTTTTATATCAACTTGATAAATTTCTTCCGCTTTTTTAAACATCGCGGTTGAAACAAATTCTTGTAAAAAAATATTTGTAAAACCAACCAATGCAACACATAAAATTATTGGTAAAAATATTTGTTTAATACTATAACCAGAAGCTATGCTTGCTAACCATTCTCCAGACGATATCATATCTGAAATAACAAATAAACAACCAAGCAAACAGGCTGCCGGCATTATGGTTAAAACCCAATATGGAATTGTCAAAATAAGATACTTTGCAACAGCAAAAAACCCTGTAGAACTTTTTACAAAAACATTCATATTTTCAAAAGTATCTGCCACAAAAACAAGTACGGCAAAAACTCCTAAAGAAAATAAAAACGGCCCCCAAAATTTGGCTGCTATATATTTAAAAATAATATGTTTATCTTTATTAAAATATTGTTTTAAATTTTTAATTTTTTCCATAAAATTACACTTCCACCCATTCCTACAAATATTGGTAAGTACGGCGCAATGTATGCAAGAAAGCTTACATTTTTACCAATACTAATACCAAGCGCCATCAACATATAAAATGAAAATAATATCCCTATACTTAAAACCATACCAAAACCTTTAGACTTTTTAGGAAGTAAAAAACCTATCGGCACTGATAATAAAAAGAAAATTATCGGCGATAATGCAAAAACTTGCCGTACAGAAAGTTCTGTTTTATATTCATTAGTTTTTTCTTTATTTAAGCCATTTGCTTTAATAGCAGCAGCAAGTTGAAAAATAGTTTTTTCTCTTATTTTTACAGTTCGCTCGCCCACCTTCCTAAACAAAGGAATAGTGATTTTATATTTGTTAAATTTTGCAATTATTGTTTTATTTAAATCCTTATCTACGCGTTGAACTTCGCCATCATTTAGCAAAATATTTATTGCATTTTCTGTCAAATCAATAGTGCCATCTGGTGCATTAATTTTAACATTAGAATTTTTCATTTGGCTTGCTAAAAAAACATCTTTTATATAATTTTGTTGTTCGTTAATCTCGTCGATTTCTTCTGCATAAAATTTCCAGCCTGCAATGTTTACCAAACTTCTTGGTTCTAAAATAACTTTAGAAATTTTGCTTCTAATTTCATGCTTCGCATTTTGAATTTGACGATATCCAATTGGTGATAAAAAATTGTATAAAACAAGTAAAAAAATTGTTGTAAAAACAGCAGCTTTAAAAAACGGTTTTGAAATTTCTTTAAAACTAAAACCGCTTTGCCGAAGTGCCATAATTTCGCCATTTTCGTTTAAAGAAGTTAAACTTAAAAGTATCGCAATTTGAAAAGCAAGTGGCATACTAATTGAAAGTATGTTTGGCACTAAACTTAAAACAACTTTGCCTATCCACCAAAAATTTATGCCATAAATAAGCGCCATATTAAAAAAGCGAACAAATTGTTGCATGAAGATAATTACAAAAAATATCCCCAACGCACCAAAAAAGAATGGCAACATTGTCCTTGTTAAATATTTTGACATTATACGCATAGTATTTATTTTACTAAAATTATCAAATAAAATTATTATAAGTTCAGACGATAAATGATTATTATTTGACAAAATGATTTCATTTTTAATATTATTAAACCATACTTATTTCTCTTTAAAATCGCCCGCGAGTATATATAATAAAATGCTTAAAAAAATATTAATAGTAATATTATCAACACTACTGACATTAAACCCGTTAGCTGTTTATGCACAAAGCTCGGGCGACACTTTTAATTTATTTAACACACAAGAATACGAAATTTTCGAACAAAACTCCCTACCCAAAACAATAGAAACTCAAGAAGTAAGACAAGAACAAAAAGTTTCACCAATTCGTTATTCCAAAACTACCTGGAAAAATGTTGTCCAAACAGAACACAAAGCATACTACCTTGAAGATGTAGATTATGAAAATGCTCCTCTCTTAGAAGATATTTCGCCATCTTTTTATATGCCGTATTATCAAAGTCAAATATCTGTAACTGGTAGAAAAGTTTTAGATTTTGAATTAGATAGCAAAAAATATACTGATGAAAATGAGTCTACAATTCAATCTAGAAGTTATAGCAACTTTGTTATGGAACAACAACTTCAACTTACAATGAAGGGTAATGTGGGTGATAGAATTTTTGCAAACATAAACTACGATGATCAAAGAGATGACGAACAAGATATTTTAATTTCCTATCGCGGTAAAGATGACGAAGTTGTACAAAGTGCAGACTTTGGGGACATTATGGTTTCGCTTCCAATAACAGAACTTGTTGCATTTAACAAACAAATATTTGGTGCAAAAATGGCATTAAAATATAAAAATGCAGATTTCTTTTTGCTTGGAAGTCAAACAAAAGGTTCTAAAAAACAAAAAAGATTTGTAGGAAATTCTATTTTCCAAAGAGTATCCATCGCAGATAAAGAGTATGTAAGAAGACAATACTACGACCTCACTTTTGACAATAATGTTTCATGGTCTATCGGCATAACACCAGATACTGAAAAAATTTATCTTGATGATAATGACATCTACAATGCCAACGATCACGAACTTTACGATTTAACCGCACAAGACCTAGATGTCCCAACATCTACCTACACCGCACGATTTAAACTTTTACGAAGAGGGATAGATTATACCGTAGATTATAATCGTGGTATTCTAAAATTAAAATACAGCTTAAAAGAAAACGATGTCGTAGCGGTAGATTTTCAAAATACAGCTGGCACATGGATAAGTTCTGGTGCAAGTGTGCCTAACGATGATATAAAAATTGTTAAAACAGAAAATGATTTACCTATCGCATCTAGTTCCGAAATTGGTTATCAGCTAGAAATTAAAAGGTTCTATTTCACAGGACAAAGCCAAATTGTTCGTGATAATGGTTTAGGAAACTTCTTCTTAAAATTATTTGACTCTAACGGAACATATGTAGGCGACACTGCAAGCCCAACCCAAATTTATAACGAAGATGTGTTTATAGATTTTGAACAAGGTATATTTGAACTTAATCAAAGAATGTCCGATGACCCTGGCCTGTATAATTCCACTCCAGTATCAACTAAAAACAGATTTTGGAGAGTTGAATTTGAATCTCGTTTAAGGACATTCTTTGTTCAACCAGATATGGTTGTAAATTCTGATGTTGTGCTTTTAAATGGTTCGGAATTAACACGAAATGAAGATTACTATGTGGATTATAAATCCGGTTTTATAAACTTCTATGACCCTGATACCGTAGGTAAAGATAGTGTTATAGATGTGTTTTACGATGTTGAAGGTTTTGCAAAAAAAACCTCTTTACTTGGCGGACGATTAGGTTATAATTTAAGCTCAAAAATGTATCTTGGTGGTAGTGTGCTTTATGAAAGTGAAGGAGCTAGTGGCACAACTCCTTTTGTTTCAAACACCTTGCAAGATTTAAAAGTTTTCGAAGCAGACTTTTCTGCAAAAGATATAAACATAACAGAAAATCTTAAAACAACTTTATATGCAGAAGGTGCAAGAAGTATCAAAAACCCTAATACAGATGATCAGGGTATTGTAGACAATATGGAAGGTGTGAAAGAATACATAAGAACACCTTTAACTTTCAATGAATGGTTAATAGCTGCAAACCCAGGTGTAGAAAGTGCAACCCCAGGTTCTGCCAACTCGTATTTTGATGCTATCAAATGGGATAGCGAAGAGATTAAAGCATTAGAAATAAATCCAGATGGACAAAGTGGATCTAATGAAACACAAAGAGTATTAACCATAAATTATGACTTTACCGAAAACTCAGCAACTAATAACGAAATATCGCTTGTATACCCATTAAGTGAAACTGGATTAGACTTCACAAATAAAAACCTTATGGATTTAACCCTATATTCTGACACTACAAGCGGACCAGAAATTAATATACACTTTGGTCAAATTAATGAGCTTTCTGACTCTAGTAGCGGTGAAATCCTATCTTGTAGCAAATACACAGGCAATACCCCAAAAACAGAGGATATAGACTGTACTGGCACACTATCTGGCAATGAAGATATTGGTTGGCTATACGAAAACCCAGATGGTACATTGCAAAGGTATGATCCGTTTATAAACAATACATTCAACAAGTTCATACAGCCAAACGGTATGCTTGATACTCAAGACCTTGATGGCGACGGACAAATAGATTATTACTCTTCTGCATTAGGTGGAAGTTTTGGTTATCTTGGTACAGATATAGATTCCTCAAATTTACCAGGCAATATAATTAACTTTAGCGGTTGGGAAAGTTTCCAAACAGAAATTGATACCACAGATGAAAACAGATGGTCAAATGTAAAACATGTAAGAATAACTTTAAGAAAACCAGTAGGCGGTGCAGATACTGGTACAATAAAAGTTGCAGCTTTGGCTGTTTCTGGTAGCAGTTGGAAAGAAGAAAGTACTAGTGGTTTAGAAGTTTACGGAATAAATAATATAGATAATCCAACAGATTACGATCCCATCTTCTCAGATACTGGCGACGGCGGAACAGTTTACAGATATTTATATGGCGACCCTGATGCAATAGAAGGACAAGCAGGTGTAGAAAACTTATCCGAACAATCGCTCGCATTAAAATTTGATATGGCAACAGCGCCCGGTGGCGAAGCAATAGCATTTTATAATATAGGCACTTCATTAGATTTATCCAAACATAAAGAGCTTCGGTTCTTACTTCATAGTAGTAGTTATAGTAATTCTACATTCTTCTTTAAAATTGGTAGTGATACAAACTATACTCAAGTAGATGTAGATTTAAACTACAACGGCTGGCGTCTTTATAAATTTGCTATGACAGATATTAACGGCGATAATATACCAGATGAACTTTCAAATATTTCAGACTATTCTGGTGTAACCGTAAGTAAACTTGGTTATGTAAATTTTAAAGAAGTAGGGCTTATGAAAGCCGGTGTTAAAAAAACAAATGGAGCTGGAATAAACGATAGTGGTGAAGTTTGGTTTAATGAAATTCATCAAATGGAATCTGAACTGCTTGAAGGTAGTGCATACTTAGCAAGAGTAAATTTTGAATATAAAGATTATTTAGAATTTAAATCTGCATTCCGTGGTAAAGATAAAGAATTTGAAACTCCTATGACTGTTGCTTCAATGCAAGATCAAACCGAACAAGACTACTGGCTTAAATATTCCAAAATAGAAACCTTCCCAATAACAGTTGGGTATAATACAACATCTTACACAACACCAAACTCGCTTGGCGAACGGGACGATAACCTTGTATCTTTACTATCGCAAGGTAAGGTAAATAGCGATAAAGCATTTATTCGTGGTGAATATACAAAACCAGATAAACCAAAAATAACCGTTCAATATAGTTATGATAATACAGATTACGATTATATTCAAAGAAAAGATGCTGATAAAAAATTAAGTATAGATTTAGATCATGAGTTTAAAGATACCAGTTTAATATTTAAAAACTTAGAAGCAGGATATTCTCGTACTACAAATAAAATAAATAATAGTATTACAAACATAGTAAGCGCACCTACAGAATTTTATAATGCAAATGAAAAAGTGGATAATGTAAATCTTAAATTTAAAGCAAACCTTTGGAAAGATTCCTACATAATACCCAACTATTACTTAACAGAAATTAAAGAGGATAGAATGTATTATGAAAGTACTAATTTTATAGAAAAGTCTTATCCTAAATCTTTAGATCAGCAGACAGGTTTCACAAGTAATTTTAAAATATTTAAGTGGCTTATACCTCAGATAAGCTATAAAGTTTCTACCTATGAAACTAACAACTTGTTTAAAAAAGATGTGCTTATAAATGGTGTATCTGAAACTTACGATATTGGTGAAGTTAAAAACTTAACTAGAAAATCTAACGGCGGAATAAGCTTAAACTTAAATGGTAAAGAATTTTTACCAAAAAGCAAATTATTCAATAGTTTTGTACTTGCAAACTCTTATAAATTAGACGATGCTGATAGCTGGGAAGATATTGAAAGAGGATACAAAAGTAAAAATAAACTTTGGTTAAGAGAGGAACTAGATATTTCAAACCCACTTGCTTACAGAAAAACTTTAACTTTAAGAGATATTTATTCATCTATTTTAAGATGGTCACCACTTACACAATATAATAAATTATGGTCACCTTTAAGAACTTTAAACATATACAATAATTTCAAATATACAGATGAAGATAGCGAAGAAACTGGTACATTAGTTAAAAGTAAAACTATTCTATTACCAGATTTGGTTTTATCTATTTACAAACTAGAAGAAGGGCTTGGTATATCAAATACTATACAGGATTCTAACTTAAGATTAAGTTTTGCTATGACTGATACAAAAGCATCTGGCATAAGCAAAACTATGGATATTAAAAAAGGATTAGACCTTAGATTTATGCTACTAAACTACTTTGATAATGCCTTAGTGGCGAGCACAAGAAATTACGATCAGAAAGATTTGATTTCATCTAAAACTATAGAAAAAATTAAAACAAATAGTGCTAGTTATCAAATAGGTTTTAAACCAAACTTATTTAGATTTACACCAAGAATAGAATACTTCTCTACAGAAACAGCAGGCGTAAACGGTGTTGTTACTGATAGAGAAAAAGATATTATCCCAAGTTTAAATATCAGGGCAGACTTTAACCTTAAAAAAGGACTTATCCCAATTAATGAAACCATTAAAGCAACTAACCGTATAATTTGGGATACCAATATTAGTTATACATCTAAACGAGCACCGCTTAATATAAACAACAATTATAACTTGTTAGATGCACGAACCAATTTGGATTATGAAGCAATAAAAAATATCCGTATAGTTTTATATGGTGGAGCTTCAAAATTATGGCACGAATATTTACCACAGGAGAATTATATTGCTTATAATATTGGCTCAACAATAATAATTCAATTTTAATATTATGAAACAAAAAATTAAAAAACATTTTTACAATGCAAAAGATGCATTTTTATACCTTGTATTACCAAGAGTATGTGTTTGCTGTTTTGAAGATTTAGGTTTTAAATATAAAGATCCACTTTGTCCTAGTTGCTACGATAATTTAGAATTTATGCCAGATTTAATTTGTAATAGATGTGGCGTTTATCTGCCTAGCGGAGGTTCACATTGCCATAGATGTCGGGGTAGCAAAGAAAAAGAATATAAATGTAGCACCATTCGTTCTGCCTTTATGTATAACAAAGCTGGAAGAAGTTTGATCTTAGCTTTTAAATATAATATGGATTTATCTTTGAAAGATTTTCTGTCTGAAAACCTTATTTCTACATTCTATAAATATAGCGAAATTAAAGATGCAGATATTATTATTCCCATACCACTTCAAAGTGCAAAAAAGAGACATAGGGGTTTTAATCAAAGCGAAGTGCTTGCTAATTTATTATCTTCTTATACTTGCAAACCAATGCTAACTGATGTTTTAGTAAAACATAAAAAAACTAAAACTCAAGCATTTTTGAATAGGGAACAAAGAATAAAAAATGTTAAAGAAGCATTTAAATGTATCGGGGCGGATAAAATTAAAGGTAAAAATATTTTGCTTATAGATGATGTCGCCACAACCGCTTCCACATTGGAAAGCTGTGCTGTAGAACTTAAAAAGAATGGCGCCAAAAAGGTTTATGGATTAACTTTAGCTAGGGAGTAAATTTTATGTATAATAGACATATGAACAAAAAAGCATTCACACTTATTGAACTTTTGGTAGTAATACTTATAATTGCAATACTCGCTGCAATAGCACTTCCTAAATATATAGCAGCAAGAGATAAAGCTCGTCTTGCAGACTTAATACTTATTGCTAAAAATATTAATGATGCCCTAGATAGAAGAAGTTTGATTGATAGTGACGAGGAAGTTTGTGCTATAGATTTATTAGATATAAATTTTAAGGATGCAGAAGGAACTGAGTGTGAAAGTAGTATTCTTGATGGAGATGGTAATTATGGTTCTTGTGGAATAAATGTAGCAGGTAAAGAATATATGTTTTGTCCTGTTTTAAACCAAGGATTCAACGTTGGTAGAAATTACACACTAATCTCCCCTAAAACTGGAACAACTGGAAACTCTTTTGGACGGTTTGTTGTCGCTGGGGAACTTGCAAAAGAACAACTATGGACATACACCTACAGATTGTACTGCTCAGAAAAATCTTATGGAATACCGGACTTATCAAAATGTGTAAAACTTGGTAAATCTATGGGGGCAACCAATTCACAATGCGACGATAGCAATCCAACTGGATACTGTTATTTTAATGTAATCTAAAAAATTTGGAAAAACAAATTAAGCCTAGTTCGTTATAACGAACTAGGCTTAATTTATTAAAACTCAATTCTTTCTACTTACCTGTGCCACAACATTTTTTGTATTTTTTGCCACTACCACATGGACAATTATCGTTTCTACCAATTTTTGGTTCTTCTCTTGTAATAGGATCTACACTACCAGCAGAATTTTCTTCTTTTAGTTTTTGCTCGTTTTGTTTAAGCCATTTTTTTATTGCCAGTGGATTTTTTAAATTTACACCATCTTCTTTCATTTTTTTGGCAACACCCACTATTTTTTCTTTCACTTGCGGATCTTTCGCTTTTTCTGCTAAACCTTTTGGTAAATGTTTAAGCTCATCTTCTACTTGTTGTTCTATATTTTTTTCTGTTTTTTCGCCAACTTTACCAGCTGGTATTTGTTCTGTTTTTGTTTTTTTCTTAAATAAATTAAATCCCATTTTCATTTTCCCTTTTTAGTTTTTTAGAACATCTGTTATTATTTCTAACACTTGTTCTGTTTTGTTTTTATAGTCGTTAGCATTTTCTATTTTATAAAAATTTGGATGCTTTTTACATACATCATATATTCTTTTATCTATAGCCAAACTTTCTGACACATCTTCTGTCCTTGTAGTGTTATTACCACAATAACATTTTGGATCTGAAGGCGATGGTAAATGAACAATCGCAAAATATTTTGCAAATTCTTTTTCCAAACTACTATTACCATTCGCTTTTAAAAACCCTTCCAACCCGCTCGGCCAAAATGCAAAACCATCTAAAGTGAATCTATCGCAAAGCATAACTTTTGCATCAGAAGTTCTTTCTTCAAGTTCTTCAAGCTGTTCTATCATATAATATATAATTTTTTGAGCTTGTTCCACATGAGCAGGACTATCGTCTTTACGAGGATAACCACCTGCAAAAAGTATTGTTGCAGCTTCTTTAGCAACGGATACCTGTTCACCAAAAGTTTCTTTTGCTATTTTTATTATAGAGCTTTTACCAGAGTTCGGACCACCAGTAAAAGCTATCTTCCTAATTGTTAGTTTGCTCATTATTAATATTTAACCTTTTTAGATAATCTTGTGCAAGAACTTCAAAATCTTTCATCTTTTCTTTAGATAATTTCTTGGTAGATATTGTCTTATTTTTCATTCTTAAGAAATCAAAATGTTTGCCATTTTTCTTAATCCTAAAATCTAAATGAGGACCAGTAGACAAACCTGTAGAACCCACATAAGCTATTATCTGCCCCTGCTTAACTTTCTTGCCTCTTTTCATATTACGACCGTATTTATAAAGATGCCCATAACCTGTTGAATAACCATTTGCATGCTTAACTTCTATATAGTTTCCAAACCCACCGTTTCTACCAAATCTTGTAATTTTACCGTCTGCAACTACCTGAACTGGTGTGCCACGAGGAGCTGCATAATCTATACCCAAATGCGGACGACGAATTCTTAAAATTGGATGTCTTCTACTATAACTAAAACCAGAAGATATTCTAAAATTACCAAATTTTATTGGCGATCTTAAAAATTGTTTTCTAAGTATTGTGCCATCTTTTTCATAATAATCGCCATCAAATAATATGGCTGTGTTTTCGCCTACAGCACCACCCTTATAATATGCTGCAAGTATGGTTTGGTTAGTTATTTTTTCTTTCGAATTTTCTTTAAAATATTCTTCTTCCCAAACAATAGAATATTTATCGCCCCTTCTTGTTTCTGTATGAAAGTCCACATTCCAAGAAAACACATATGCTAAATTTATAATAAGTTGTGGGTTAATATTTTTTTCCATCATAGATAAAAATAAAGCACTTTCAATTTCACCATTAGCATTTTTAATTCGTTTTTTAAGCACAATATCGCTAATACCAGATACAAGTTCTCCGTCAATATTAGCCACATAATATCTTTTTAATTCTTTTGTTATAACAAGTATTAAAAAGTTGCCATTATCACCCATAGAAATTTTAAAATTATCCTGATCGTTCAATTTTCTAAAGTCTAATTTTTTTGGTATAGCACGAATAACATCAGACAACACAGGTTCTTCTAAACCTGCTTCTTTTAAGTGAACATAGATTGGAAATTTTTTAAAGTTGCCGTCTGTTTGTGTTAAAACTTTTCTATTTTCTTTAATTTTTTTATTTTCTTTATCGGTAATATGAACAGATAAATTGAAGATGAATGAAAAAATAAAAATACATAACAACATCAACCTAAAAATTTTGCTTAGCAAGATAGCTTTAAGCATAGCTTTGGTTTCTGGTGTCATTATATTGGAAAAAGAACCAGCCTTTCTCTTAAAGTACAAATTACGGCGACTGGTTCTATTTCTATTAATATTTATTTTTGGTCTTTTAGAAAACTGCATAATGCTATTGAGTTTAATTTTACCTCTGGTTCGTCCGATCTTGATGGTAATATTATAGGTATTTTAGAACCTGCTAATATCGTCGCTGCTTTTACTCCTTCCCCAAAAAAGTTTAGACATTTGTAAAATGGATTTGCTGCATCTAAATCGTCTAAAACAATTGCATCTACATTGCCTGGCACTTGTTTGCCAACAATTCCTTTTTCTCTTGCTTTTTCTTCTGAGAAAGAAATATAAACATCATAAGGACCTTCCACAATTGCATCTATTTTACCTTCTTGGCTCATTTTTTCAAGTTCGGCTGCATCTACGGTGCTTGGTATTTTTTCATTAACTTTTTCAACCGGACATACTATAGAAATTTTTGGTTTTTCTACACCTAATTGTTTTAAAGTTTTTGCTGCGTTTTCTACAATTTTAATTTTATGTTCTAATGTTGGGTGTATTATAATTGCAGAGTCTGTAACTATAAATGGTTTTTTGTATCTTGGGGTTTCATACAAAACATTATGTGTTAATAAAGCACCTGGTTCTACTAAACCTGCTTCTTTATTTAAAACTGCTTTCATATAATATTTTGTGTCTACTTGACCTTTAATTAAAAAATCGCCTTTGCCTGCAACAATATTATCTACAGCGATTTTACACATTTCTTTTACATCATCACAACCGATAAGTTCAAACTTGCTTTCGTCTAAATTATTTTCTTTTAATTTGGTTTTGATATCTTCAAGCGGACCTATTAAAACACCGCCCGAAATCATACCTTTATCGTCTGCCATTTTTATCGCTTTTAAAGCTTCTTCGTTGTTTGCTCCTGGTACTACTACTCTATTGGGTTTGCCTTCCACCATGGAAAACAGTTCGTTGAAATTATTAAATTTCATTCTTTTTCTCCTGATTATTTATACTCTTTTATTATTTTTGGTTTACCTAGTGCCGTTTCTGCTGCCTCTTTTAAAGAAGCATTTTCATCGCCACCTGGATAACGAAAAATTTGTTTTATAAATTTAACTTTCTTTGTTATATTATTAATAATATAATCGTTGTAGGCGAAACCGCCTGTTAAAATTAGTCCATCTATTTCGCCATCAAGCACTGCATACATTGCACCGATCTCTTTTGCAACTTGATAGCACATTGCTAAAATAATTTCTTCTGCTTGTGCTTTGGTGCAGGTTAATTTGGTATCTTTTTCTGATATTTTTCCCTCAATAAGATCTGTCATTTCAACAGCATCTGATGTTCCTGCATAAGCAACGATTCCACCTTTGCCTTTTAGTTTTAGTTTAATTTCTTCAAGTGTATATTTACCACTAAAACACATTTTTGCAAGCCCACCTGCTGGTACCGTACCCGCTCTTTGTGGTGTGAAAGGACCGTCGCCATCAAGTGCATTATTCACATCGATAACTTTGCCATTTTTATGTGCACCTATTGAAATTCCACCACCAGCATGCATAACTATGAAGCTACATTGCTCATATTTTTTGCCAATTTTTTTAGCAGTTATTCTTGCAACTCTTTTATGGTTTAAAGCATGAAAAATAGATTTTCTTGGATTTTCTGGCATACCAGAATATTTTGCAATGGCGGACATTTCATCAACCACAACAGGGTCTGCAATAAATGCTTTAGTTTCTGGTTTTGCACCTTTTGAAAGTTCGTCTGCTAGCACGCCACCTAGATTAGATGGATGTTCGCCATTTTCACCAGATTTTAAATCTTTCAACATTGCTTCGTTAACGGTATAAACACCACCTGGTATTGGTTTTACTAAACCACCTCTACCGATGATTGCATCTAAATCTTTCAAACTAATATTATGTTTTTCTATTGCTTTTAATATGAAGTTTTTTCTTAAATCAAGCTGAACCATAACACTTTTGCCGTCATATTTTTCCATATCTTTTGAAGAATAGGAAACCTTTTCTTCAAATAGTATTTCGTCGCCATTATAACAACTTATATCGTCTGAAGTTGAACCCGGATTGATTACTAAAATTTTATAACTCATAAAAACTTATCTCCTAGGTAAAAATAAAACTAATCTGTATAAAACTACTAAAAATAAAATACCCAAAAGTATTCGCACCCATGGATGATTAATTTGTTTTTGTTTAAGCTCACTACTTAGCACCTGTTCTGTTTCTGCTTTTTCGCCACCGTATGCCTGCTCTGGCTTAACAGCTTTTTTTTCTATTTGTACTGCTGGTATTTCTTCTTCAAACAAATTAAAATCTTCGCTAACTATTTGATCTATTTTTATTGTGGAATATTGCGTTTCGTCTTTGGCAAAAGCCGAAACGCTAATTAGCAAAAAAATTATAATGAAAAATATGTTTCTCATTTTCCTAATGCCTCGTATATTAATTCTGAAAACGATGGATGTGCAAATACAATATCTTTTAAACTATCTTTATCCATTTTAGCATGAACTGCAACAGATATTATGTGAATTATTTCGCTAGCACTTGCACCAATTATATGTGCGCCTAAAATTTTGTTTGTTTTAGCATCTGTAAAAATTTCTAAAAAACCTTCCGCATCGCCTTGTGCTACTGCTCGCCCGTTTGCTAAATAAAACGATTTATAAGTTTTAAGTTCTATGTTTTTTTCAGATGCTTCTTTTTTTGTTATACCAACACTAGCAATTTCTGGCCATGTGTAAATAACTTTTGGGATATTACAAATACTATAATCTGCATTTTCACCGATTATGTTTTTAGCACAAACTTCGCCTTGTTTATGGGCGGCGTGTGCTAGTTGATGAAAACCATTAACATCGCCTATTGCATAAATATTGTCTTTAACTTTGAGTGTTTTATCGTCTGCTTTTATGCCTTTATTGGAATATTCTATACCAACACTTTCAAGCCCTAAATTTTTAAGTTCGCAGGTTCTACCTACACATACTAGAATTTGTTCGCTTTCTAGTTTTTCGCCATTAGCAAGGGTTATTATTTTGTTTTCCCCTTCAAAACTTACATTTTCAACTTTTGTTTTTAAATGAAATTTTATGTTCCGTTTTTCTAAAGATCTTTTTAGTTGGGTAGAAATTGCAGGGTCTTCCAAGGGTAAAATTGTGTCTAGTAGTTCTACTACATTAACCTGTACACCTACGGCATTGAATAGACAGGCAAATTCCATACCAATAACACCACCACCAATTATACTAATACTTTTAGGTAATGTTTCTAGGTTGAAAACAGATTTGTTATCTAAAAGTTTATCCTTATGCTCTTCTAAATCTGGCGGGAAAAATGCCTCTGTGCCAGTGGCTATAACAATATCGTCAAATTTTAATATTTCGCCATTAATTTCAAGTTCTTTTTCTGCGATAAATTTTGCAAGACCCTCTATATAATTTATGTTTTTGGCTTTAATCATACTTTGTAAGCCAAGCTGAAGTTTTTTTATAGCAGTATCTTTTCTAAGTTTAATTTTTTGCCAGTCTGCTGTAGTATCGCAATAGGTTTTTGCAATTTCAAATTTATGAGCAGAATCTAAATAAGACTTAGAGGGTATACAACCCCAATTTAGGCAAACTCCACCTATTTGATCTTTTTCTATAATAGTAACATCAGCACCCAAATCTCTTAGTTTGAAGGCACAGGGGTATCCTGCTGGTCCGCAACCTATTATGGCTATTTTTTTAGGCATTTGCATTTATCCTCATCACATCATAGATTAAATAAAATTAAAAAAGGTTATAATATATAATAGGATATCAAAAATAGAAGAAAAAGACTATAATAAAAAATATGAAACCTAAACCAACCCACCTCGGTCATAGAAAACGATTAAAAGCTAGACTTTCAAAATCTGGGCTAGACTCTTTTGAGTCACATGAGGTTTTAGAGGTTATATTAACATTTGTAATCCCAAGAAAAGATACAAAACCAATCGCATGGGATTTAATCCAAAAATTCGGCTCTATTTCTAATGTATTAGATGCCAAAGAACACGATTTAAAATCTGTAAAAGGTATTGGCGACACTGCCGCCGAATTTTTGGTCTTATTAAGACAGGTTATTAAAAGATATTTTTACGAAGAACTTAAAACTCGTGGTTCGCTAAAATCTCCACAAGATGCCGCCGCATATTGCAGAGCATCTTTGGAAGGCGAAAAAGACGAAATTTTTGAAGTTATCTATCTTACAACAAGAAACACAATTATAAAAAGTGAAAGGATAACAATTGGCACTATTGATAGAGCTTCAGTATCGCCAAGGAAAATTGTGGAAAATGCTTTAAGACATAAAGCAGCGGGTGTAATTTTCGTACATAATCATCCATCTGGTGATCCTAGTCCATCGCAAGAAGATATACAAATTACCAAAGAAATTTCTGATGCTGCAAAAGTACTTGGTATAACCGTACATGATCATATTATTGTCGGCAAAGGCAGTTATTATAGTTTACGAGCAAACGGTTATATTAAGAAAAGCTAAGAAAATTTGATATAATTTAAATATAGACAAACTCTTTGTCTATTTTTTTTGAAAAAGGTTGGGTGGCTGAGCGGTCAAAAGCAACGGTCTGTAAAACCGTCGGGCTACGCCCTACACAGGTTCGAATCCTGTCCCAACCATTTTTTTTACTTCGTCTTTTTGGCAAATTTTTCCTTTTTTGTTTCCTCAAGTAGGGAACTCGCATTCGCTCGTTGTTTCCACCTACTCTTCGTTACAAACAAATAAAAAATTCACACAAAAACACTCGTAAAAACATTAGTGCATTATTTCACATAAAAATCGTAAAATATAATTATGAACTTAACAGAAAATAAAATTTTTCAGGTATCAGAATTAAATGGTATCGTCAAAGAAATCCTAGACGAAACATTTGCAAATATCCTAATTGAAGGCGAAATCTCTAATTTAAGAAAAGCGTCCAGTGGTCATTTCTATTTCGATTTGAAAGATAAAACTGGGCTTATCCCAGCCGTTATGTTTAAGGGTTATGCCTGGCAAATGAAGCAAGATTTACAAGACGGCACAAATGTTTTGCTCCGTGCAGATTTAAGTTGCTATATCAAACAGGGAAGGTATCAATTAATAGTAAAATCTGTACAAACAAAAAGTAAAGGCGATCTTTTCTTAGAATTTGAAAAACTTAAAAAAACTTTAAAATCCGAAGGCTTGTTTGATGACGATCACAAAAAACCTATCCCACAAAGACCTAAAAAAGTTGGTGTAATAACATCTTTAGAAGGTGCTGGGTTAAAAGATATTTTATCTGTTTTAAAAAGACGAAGCCCAAATTTAGAAGTTATTATTTGTGGCAGTTTAGTGCAAGGCGATGATGCAAAATTTCAGCTAGTAGAAGCCATAGAAAATCTAAATAATTTACCAAAAAAACCAGATGTTATTTTATTTGGGCGAGGCGGTGGAAGTATTGAAGATCTTTGGGCTTTTAATGAAGAAATTGTTGCTCGTGCAATTTATAAAAGTAAAGTTCCAATAATTTCTTGTGTAGGACATCAAACAGATTTTACAATTTCAGATTTTGTATCAGATTTGCGGGCAGAAACACCAACGGCAGCCGCTCAAATAATTTCAGAAGCTAATAAAGATACCGTGTTTTATTTGAAAACAATTTCTTCAAATTTAATAAATACTTTTGAAAATTATTACCAACAACTTGCACAAGAATTAGACGGTTATGCAGACGATATAGAAATAAATATAGAAAACTTGCTAAACACCAAAGAAGATAAACTTGCCAACACTTTAGACAAACTAAATTCGTTAAGTCCACTATCGGTTTTGAAAAGAGGGTTTAGTTTAGCGATTAAAAAAAGTGGCGAAATTATCAAACAAAAAAAAGATGTAAAAACTGGTGAAAAAATTAAAATAAAAACACATAAAGATACAATAGATTGTGAGGTATTATAATGGCTACAGAAAAGAAAAATACTTTTGAAACAAAACTTGAAAGATTGGAAGAAATTTCTAAAAATTTAGAAAAAGATACAAAAAATTTAGACCAATCTTTAGAACTTTTTGAAGAAGGTACAAAATTAAGTAAAGAGTTGTTTCAAACTTTAAAAAAAGCGAAACTAAAAGTTGAAGTGTTAAAAAAACAACACGGCAAAATTTTTACAGAAGAGCTAAACTTAGAAGATGAAGATTAAAAAGAAACGGCTAGATGTTTCGCTTGTGGAAAGAGAAATTTGCCAATCCCGTGGCAAAGCACAAGCAAATATTATGGCTGGAAAAGTTTTGGTAAACGGACAAGTAGAATACAAAGCAGATAGAAATATTTTGCCAGAAGATGTTTTAGCTTTAAAAGAACCTGCCTGCCCATTCGTTTCCCGCGGTGGTTTCAAACTAAAAGAAGCACTTGAAAAATTCAATATTTCTGTATCTGGCAAAATTTGTGCAGATATCGGTGTCGCTACTGGTGGTTTCTCCGATTGTATGCTTCAAGCAGGTGCAAAAAAGGTTTATGGGGTTGATGTCGGCAAAGGTCAGCTTGCTAGCGAAATGAATCGATATGATAATTTCATATTTAAACCAGAAACCAATGCCCGCTACCTAACAGCAGATATGTTTGAAGATAAATTTGATATTGTAGCTATAGATGTATCCTTTATTTCTTTAAAACTAATATTGGAACCAGTTTTAAATTGTATGGCAAAAAACTCGCATCTAATATGCTTGATAAAACCTCAGTTTGAACTTTCAAAAAAAGAAGCACCCGGTGGGATAGTCAAAGACGATGCTATTCGCCAGTCTGCAGTAGACGGGCTTAAAGCTTTTTTTGCCGAAAATTTGCAAAACAAATTTTCGGCCACAGACACGCAAGTAATAGAATGTAGCACACACGGAACGAAGGGGAACATAGAATATCTGTGGCACATTGTTGTCAAAGCTACCTAGAATTATGTATAATATAGAAAACCCGAGGTTAAGGTATTTAGACAGTCTTAAAGTGGTATAAGACTGTATTTTTATCTTTAATTTATAAAAATAAGGTGATACACAAATGAGCAAAACATTTTTACCTTCTGTAAAAGAAGTAGAAAATTCAAGAGTATGGCATAAGTTCGATGCAGCAAATATGCCTCTAGGAAGATTAGCATCAGAAGTTGCAAAACTTTTAATAGGTAAACATAAAGCATTCTACACTCCGCATATGGACTGTGGCGATTATGTAGTTGTAATAAATGCATCTCAACTAAAATTGTCTGGTAGAAAGATGGAACAAAAATATTATTTCAGACATTCTGGTTATGCAAGTGGTGCAAAAGAAGTGCCAGTAAAAAGACAACTTGGTAAAGATGCAAGAAAAGTTGTAGAACTAGCAGTAAAACGAATGATATGCGACAACAAATTAAGAGCTAAAAGAATGAAGCGACTTAGAATCTTCGAAGGCGAAGATACACAATTTACTGGCAGATTTAATGCCAAACAAACAGAGGCAAAATAATGGCGAAAGATATTATAAAAGTAGGAAGAAGAAAAACATCCGTTGCACAAGCAAAATTAATACCTGGTAAAGGCGAAATGAATGTAAACAAAAAACCTTTAGCAGATTATTTTAAAGGCTGTG
>JABHZW010000010.1 GCA_018656005.1 Candidatus Pseudelusimicrobium marinum
AGCTTGGCATAATAACAGATGATATTTACGAAAAACAAGCCCAGCTAGTAGCAAAAAAACAAAATGTAGAAAATTTTATCGCAAAACACAAAAAATTAGACCCTGAAGAATCTATTTATGAAAATAATAATGTTGTAATAATATATGACAATTGGACTGTAGTTAATAGCTATTCTAAGTTTGAAAAAACAAAGGCATTTTTTACCAGTGAAGAAGCTTTAAAATATATAGAGAAAAACAAAGGCAATATAGATTATGTGTTAGTGGATTACATCCTTGAAGGTTCCAAAATACAAGGGCCAGATGTTGCAAAAAAAATATCAAAAATAGATCCGAATGCTCATTGTTTTTTGCAAACAGATTCTGATAATCCATTATCTATGAGCAGACACAATATTACTACACATGATTTAGGTTTTAGTGGTGAGATTGATTTTTTAGAAGAGGATTTCTTTACTAATTCTACTTTTATTTCGAAGTTAAAAAACTACTTAACAGAAATAGATACACAAATAAACGAACTAGCAGAAAAAACAGGACATATTCCAGTAGCTCCAAAAATTAAAATTAATACAGAATCTAAAAAACCTACTCTTCCTAACTTTGCACCAAAACCAACAATAAGAAATCTGAATAATGGTGGTGCAGCGTTTTTATCTGATGGGGCACAATTAAGTAGTGCAGAAGAAGCTAGAAAAATCGAAAGGATAAAAAAAAATATTTTACCAAAATATACTCCATCGTCAATAACTACACATAATGCAGATGGTAGTCAGGTTATTGAAATACTTAATCCAAAAACAGGGAAACCAGTAAAAAGATACACATATGATGCGGATGCTCATTTAATAAAGGAAGAGGATTTAAAAGTTGGTGTTAAAACACCAGCTATTAAAACACCAGCTATTATGAAACAAGGAATATCTGTGATAGTACGATCTCTTGCTGATAAAATTAATGTAACTTTAATAAAAAAATCAAAAGTAAAAAATGACATAAATAAACTTGGAGAAGCTCTTATAGAAATTTATAATACGGATATTAATCCTAAAGATTTATTTGTTAAGATAGGAGATGAAATTTTTAGTTTTAAGGTAATAAACAATCAATTTCAATCTTTGTTAAGACGAGGAAACAAAGTTGATGATATGATATATAAAAAGTTAGAGAACCTTGGTTATATCAAGCCAAATAATAAAACTGTGATAGCTTCGGATAATATTGAAGTTACAAAAATACCTAAAGAGATTGACATTGAATTTTTAAAAAAAGAATTTCCAGTTGAAGAAATATTGCTAAACGGATTTGAAGGTAATAAGATTTTTGAATATCAAAATGTTTTTACAAAATTTCGAAAAAATTTACATGTGGAAAAAGAAATAGCTTTGAATAAAGCGATAAAGAAAATGCAAGGCGAAAATTTTTATGATAATGGTAAGTTTTATTCAAAAAAGAGCAGGAGTGTTAGTGGAAGCAATGATGGACATATAAGAGAATACAGGGTTTACGAGGGAGTTAATTTAAGAATATATTTTGATATTATTGACGACAACACATTGATGATATATCATATTGGCAACAAAAATTCTAGTGGGGGTCAGAACATAGATATAGCAACAGCGATAGCAAAAAAGACAAAGCTAGAAAAAGAATTTCACAAATTAAAATCTTCAGTAGTTGAAACTAGTGATGTTCTCCCCTCGTCAATATTTCCGCCAATAAAACCCGAATATGTGGATATAAATAATCCCGAAGAAATTTTTAATTTTTTAAAACGAACAGGTGTAAACTTGACAACTGTTGAGGGAAAAATTGCAAACAAATTACCTGATAATTTATTACCTAATCATTATAATCAAGCATATGACCCAAACCTAAACACATATAAATTTTTGGGTGGTGAAAACGAAGGAAAAGTATATGAAGTAATACCTAAAAATGGTAATGATTCTTATGAAATAAAACTATTCAAATTTGAAGAAAGTGCAAAAGATCAACAAAAAATCTTTAGTTACCTTGATAATCTTATTAGTAAAAACAATATTAAGGGAATTACAGTAATAAAAATAATAAAGAGAGATGAGAATGTTTTATTTTTTGAAAAAGTTAATGGAAAAACTGTACATGATGTAATGTATCAGGAGGATATAATAAAGAAGAGCTTAGAAGAAATGCTTTCCTATAAAAAAAATATAAATGGTTTGATGACATTAATACTTAAACCACTTAGCGAAATAATTCCAAAATCTAAATTGGAGAGTTATGGTGGTGATTTTATCCCGTGTTTTAAATATATTTATAATGGAGAAACTCTTGTTTTTAAGTCAGATAATATCCTAATGAGAACTGATGGTTCAAATAGAGGCCAACTTGTAATTATAGATACAAACTAAAGATCCTAATTTTTATAATGAAAATTCTGTGGTAATGATAGGATACTGTTCAACTTCCCAAGTCTTTCAAAATTTAATACAATAATATTGAAAGCAAATTTCAAAATTCACACGAAAATTAGGAGACAAAATTAAATGGCAAAGAAAAATATCTACTTTTTCGGCGGTGGTAAAGCCGACGGAAATGGCAAAATGAAAGAACTATTAGGCGGTAAAGGCGCCAACCTAGCCGAAATGGCAGGACATCCAAAATTAAAACTTCCAATCCCTCCAGGGTTCACAATCACAACAGATGTTTGTACTTACTATTGGGACAACAAAAGACAATACCCAAAAACTCTACAAGCAGAAAACAATGCAAATATTAAACATATAGAAAAAATTACCGGTAAACAATTTGGTGGTACAAAAACACCTTTATTATTATCTGTTAGATCTGGCGCAAGAAGCAGTATGCCAGGTATGATGGAAACAATTTTAAATGTTGGCTTAACCGAAAAAACTATCCCAGCTATGATAGCTTACAGTGGCGATGAAAGATTCGTCTACGATGCATATCGTCGATTAATTATGATGTATTCTGATGTCGTAATGGAAAAAGCTGCTGGTATAGAACCTAAAGAAGATCAAGGTATCAGAAAACAATTAGAAGTTATAATGCATAATCTTAAAAAGAAAAGAGGTGCAAAAGCTGATACAGATTTAACAGCAAAAGATTTGAAAGGGCTTTGTATAGATTTCAAAAAAACTGTAAAAAAAGTTTTAGGCAAAGAATTTCCAGACAATGCTATGGATCAACTTTGGGGATCCATCGGTGCAGTGTTCGCAAGCTGGAACGGTAAAAGAGCAATCGCTTATAGAAACATCGAAAAAATCCCACACAAATGGGGTACAGCTGTAAATGTACAAGCTATGGTTTTTGGTAATATGGGTAAAGGTAGTGCGACAGGTGTTGCGTTCACAAGAAACCCAGGTAACGGCGATAATCACTTCTATGGCGAATACTTAGTGAATGCTCAAGGTGAAGATGTTGTTGCAGGTACAAGAACACCAGCTCCGATAAATAAATTTTCAAAAACTGACCACAGCAAACACGAAAAACAATTAGACAAACTTATGCCAAAAGCATATAAAGAATTAGATAATATCCAAAAAAGATTAGAAAAACATTATAGCGATATGTTGGATATAGAATTCACAATTGAAAATAATGTTTTATGGATGTTGCAATGTCGTGTTGGTAAAAGAAACGGAATCGCATCGGTACAAATGGCACTTGATATGTTGAAAGAAAAACTTATCAAAAAAGAAGAAGCCGTAATGCGAGTTACACCAGATCAATTAAACGAATTATTATTACCGATTGTTGATCCAAAAGCAGAAGCAAAATCAGAACCAGTAGCAAAAGGTTTACCAGCGGGTCCGGGTGGAGCAGCAGGTCATATAGTGTTTACTTCGCAAGAAGCTTTAGACTTTAAAAAAGCAGGTAAACAATCCATATTAGTTAGAGAAGAAACCAATCCAGAAGATGTCGAAGGTATGAGAGCTTCTGAAGCTATTTTAACAGCACGAGGTGGTATGACATCTCACGCAGCATTAGTAGCAAGAGGTTGGGGTAAATGTTGTATCGTTGGTTGTGGCGATTTGGATATTGATATGTCTAAAAAAACCATGACCGTTCACGGCAAAACATTGAAAAAAGGCGACTACATCACATTGAACGGCACAAAAGGTTTTGTGTATGAAGGCAAATTAAATATGTTAGCAGCCGGCGAAAACGACAAAAACTTAAATGCATTTTTAAGTATTTGCGATAAAATCAAAAGATTAAAAGTTAGAACAAATGGTGATACTCCAGCTGATGCAGAAAAAGCAATAAGCTTTGGCGCACAAGGTATCGGACTATTCAGAATCGAACATATGTTCTATGGTAAAACATCTGAAAAACCATTGTTTAAACTTAGAAAAATGATTATGTCCAAAAGCTTAGATGAAAGAAAAAAAGCTTTAAAAGAATTGTTCCCGTATATGAAAAAAGATATCAAAGCTACATTGAAAGCGATGAAAGGTTATGGTGTGACAATTAGATTAATAGACCCCCCACTCCACGAGTTCGTACCGCATAGTGATGCAAAACTTAAAGAGCTTGCAAAAGCATTAAAAGTGAGCAATGCAGAAGTTGCAAAACGAGCTGATGGTTTGAGAGAGTCTAACCCAATGATGGGACATAGAGGTGTAAGACTTGGTATCACATATCCGGAAATTACAGAAATGGAAGCAAGAGCAATTTTTGAATCAGCAGCTGAACTTCAAAAAGAAAAAGTAAAAGTATTCCCAGAAATAATGATACCTGTGACATGTCATCAAAACGAAATTGGGCATCAGAAGGAAATTATTAAAGCTGTATATAAAGAAGTTAAGGCAAAGTTTGGTTTGAAAAAAATAGACCATTTAGTTGGTACTATGATTGAAATTCCAAGAGCTGCATTGCAAGCTGAAAAAATAGCTGGCGAAGCAGAATTCTTTAGCTTTGGTACTAATGACTTAACTCAAATGAGTTTTGGTTTTTCAAGAGATGATACCGGTGGTTTTATGGGCGAATATCTTGAACAAGGTATAATTACTGATGATCCGTTCCAAACATTAGATCAAGATGGTGTAGGCGAACTTATTAAGATTGCTGTAAAACGAGGAAGAAAGGGTCGAAAAGGACTTAAAATTGGTATTTGTGGCGAACATGGTGGAGATCCAGAAAGTGTGGAATTCTGTCATAGAGAAGGATTTGATTATGTATCCTGCTCGCCGTTTAGAGTGCCAATAGCGAGGTTATCAGCAGCACAAGCTGTATTAAAGTACGGTAAGTAATTTTTTACACAAAAACCCCGATTACTAGAATCGGGGTTTTTGATATGTAAATTTTTTTGTCATAATTTAATAAGGATCTATTAACACAAATTACTTTTTATTTTTCCTTTCGGTTATTACACCTAAGTTTGTTAATTCTTCCCTTTCTTGCTTAGTCATTTTTATAGAGTTTTTTCTTATCCCATGTATCCAATTTCCAATTTTATACTCGTTTCCTTCATATTCATAAGTTAAAACTTTATTATTTTTTAGAATTGCAAAATGTCCACCATTTTCTTTATAATGGGTTAATATTTTTATTTTAGAAGCAACTGAAATAGTGATTTTATCATATATTCCTAGCTCTTCTAAAAGTTTTCTTTCTTTTTTAGTTACCTTGGGATTTCTTTTTCTAAAATTTCTAATCCAATAACCAATGTTATATTCTTTTCCGTCCATTATATGTGTTAAAACTTCCCCATTTTCTCTAATCTTTATTTTACCACCATTTGATACATAATCGGTTAAAACTTTAATTTTAATAGACACAGGATATATATTGTTAAAGGCATCAAAAATACCTAGTTCTTCTAATATGGTTTTTTGGTGAGGTTTTAAATTTATACCCCATCCTCTAATAGTTAGAATCCATTTGCCAATATCATATGTTTTGTTTTTATACGTGTAGGTTATAGGTTCTTTATTTTTATAAATTGCTAATTCTCCACCATTTTTGACATAATCTTGAAAAACCTCTATTTTAAAATCTACATCAAATATTTTATTTTCTAAAACATTTAACTCTTCTAAAATTGTTTTTTGTTTTGCTGTTATTTTTACATCATTAGCTCTGAAGCTTTTTATCCAAGATCCAATTTTGTAATTTTTATCATTATATTTATAAGTTATAAATTCACCCTTTTCAAATTCTACTAATTTGCCACCATTGGCAATATAATCTTTCAAAACATTTATTTTGAAAGCAACAGTATAGTTTTCATTTTCTAATTTTCTTACAGGCTTTATTACATTGTTAAAATTTTTAAACTTAATAGTTTCGATTCCGTCTGGTTCTACAATTATTACTTTTGATATTCTAGATTTGGTATATTCCTGAGTAATTTTATTCTCCCCATTAAAGTACATTATTTCTGATATTCTTTCATTCTTGTACTTTTCAATAATATTATCAAAATTTTCATGATAATATTTTACTGTTGATAATTTACCATTTTCATAATTTTCAATATATTTTGGGATATATTCTTTTTTTTCAGATATTTTTTGTTTGATGAGTCTTTTATTATCGTATTTGATTGTTTTTTTTAATTTGCCTGTTACTGGGTTGTATAATTTACAACAACTAGTTCCATCTTGGAAATTCATGTTTTTTTCTTGCAGCTTGCCAAATTTATATTTTTCAAAATATTGTATCCCATAATCTTCATAACTTTTGTAAGATACCTCACCTCCTTTGATTCTTTTTGCTATTTTTTCCTCTTGAGCGTTCAGAAAATACAAATTTACGGTTGATCTTTGTTGCATATAGTTTTGTACTGCCGTTTGTAGAGCTTCCAATGTAATATTTTGATTTTCTGGTTTTTTAAATATTTCCATAGCTTTTTCATATTCGAAAGACCCTTTAACTAAATATTGCAAATCTTCTAGGTTTTTAGGAGTTTGAATGATGTCTTTACCCAATATATCAAAAACGCCCTTTATCCTAATACCAACTTCTTCGGGGTTAAAATTAGTAGGAAGAGGCAAATCCAACTTGCGTAGCTCTTCAAACATAGTATAACCCAAAGCTTGGGTTAAGGTTATTTTTTTAGTAGTGGAGATTCGTTTTATAGATATTTTAGTTATATCTGTAAATTTCTCGTAAGGTACTTCATCTAAAAGTTTGCCACCTTGCTGAAAAACCTCTAATGTCAGTTTAAAGAGCTTTCCCACACCAACAGTAGCTTTTACAGGCATTATCATAACTGGTGCTTGGTTTATCTTACTAGACACCAATTTATCCATGGAAGTGCTTCCATAAACATTATATGGTAGCAACAATGAAATTATTAGTAGTATGCTCAGAAACTTCCTCATACATATATGATATTATTCCCTGACAATTCGTACCAGGTACTTTAGTACTAGTCGCGAATAGTACTAAAGTACTATGATGAATTTTACATATAGTCATAAATTTAATAGAATATTAGTATGCAAGGATTTGTTTTAGTTGTATCATCTCCCTCTGGCGCTGGCAAAACCACTATGGTTAGAAAGGTGCTAAAAACTACTAGCGCTCTTGAAAGAGTTGTTACGGCAACTACTCGTGAGCCAAGAAAAAGAGAAATAAACGGCAAAGACTACCATTTTTGGACAATCAAAAAATTTGAAAATGCCATAAAAACAGGCAAAATGTTGGAATATGCAAAAGTGCATAACAATTATTATGGTGTATCCAAAAAATCGGTAGAGGATGTTCTAAAAAGAGGTGGCTTCCCAGTTTTGATTATAGATGTTCAAGGTGCGCAGGCTATCAAAAAACAGTACAAAGAAAATTGTGTAATGGTATTTATAGCACCACCTAGTATGAAAGAGCTTGAAAATAGAATTAAAAAACGAAATGACGATACTAAAAATATTTCTCTTCGTCTAAAAACAGCAAAAAAAGAAATGGCTAAAGTTAAAATGTACGACTATGTGATAATTAATGAAGACTTAAAAATAGCTGTTCAACGCCTAAGAAGTATTGAAAGTGCAGAGAAACATAAGGTGTGGCGAAAAGAGAAAGATTTAAAAAAATCTAAACTAATTTAAAAAAGTAGAGGAGAAAAGAAATGGCAAAGATAGATAATAAAGAATTTGAAACAAAAGTTACCAATTTTGACGGCGATAAATACAATATGTCGGTATTAAGTTTTTTATGGGCAAAACAACTTAAAAAAAGAGAAGAATTTAATTATAAGCCACACTCAGAGCTTATAAAAGCTGCGTTAACTGATATTTTATCTGGTGCTGTTACAAAAGAACACATCATAGAAATTTCTGCTAAAAATTTACAAGCAGAAGCAAAAAGTAAACAATCCGCTTTAAAAGAAAAAGAAAAAAACGAACCGCTTACCCTGTAAATTTAATTTATGAGCGATAAAAAAGAACTAAAAAAATTAGTTTCTGAATTTAAGGATTTTGTGAAACAAAATCCCGATAATTTTATATCAAACTCTAAACCAATGGAAAATAAACCAACACCAAAAACTCAGCTTAAAAAAGCTGATGCAGTAAAAATTAAACCTAAAGTTGCACCTGCAAAAAACAAGGCAGAAGCTATTGAAAATTTAGCACAAGAAATTTTAATATGTAAAAAATGTCCGCTTGGTAAAACTCGTATAAAAGCAGTGCCAGGCGAAGGTAATATTGATACAAAATTAATGTTTATCGGCGAAGGACCAGGTTTTGAAGAAGATCATCAAGGCAGACCTTTTATTGGCAGAGCCGGTAAATTATTAGATAAAATGATAATTGCTATGGGCTTAAAAAGAGAAGAAGTATTTATAGCCAATATGGTAAAATGCCATCCAATGGTAGATCCTTCTAATAATGAAAAACGAAATAATGATCGTGCGCCAGATGCTACAGAAATTGCATATTGCAGACACTTTGTAGAAAAACAAATTTCCCTAATTAATCCAGATATCGTTGTAGCACTTGGTGCAGTTTCTGGTAAAAGTTTAATAGGAAGTGCGCCAAGTTTATCCAAGCTTCGTGGCGGGTTTCATAACTTGGAACTTGATAGTGTGGAACTTTCAAAACCAATTAAAATAATAGCTACCTTTCATCCGGCGGCACTTTTGAGAAACCCAAACTGGAAAAAAGATTGTTGGCAAGATTTGCAAATAGTAATAAAAGAACTTGGTCTTACACCAACTGCAAAAATAGAGAAGTAAAAATTATGATTGTAAGAGTAGCTTTTCCAATGGCTCTAAATAAAGAGTTCGATTATATCGTCCCTCCTTCCCTTGAGCCCGAAATTCAAATTGGTGTTCGTGTTAAAGTACCGTTTGGCAGAATCATAAAAGAGGGCTTTGTAATAGATACTTTCCAAAAAAATAAAACCAAATTTAAATTAAGAGAAATAGAAAAAGTTTTAGACTCTAAACTTATGTTTAACGAGGATATTTTAACCCTCGCTCATTATATCCAAAATACATGGGGTATGAGTATAGGCGAAATATTAGCTGTCTTAATACCAAATTATATCAGCGAAAAATATCTGGATAAACTTGAAAAGCCCCAAACACCAAAAACCCCTTCGGACTTTGAATTGTCAGCTGGTGAGCGAAAAATTTTTAATAGTATTAAAAATTTTTCTGCATCCAAACCCATCTTTTTAAAATCTTTAAATTACAATTTGATAAACGATGTGGTATTAGCGCTGGCTGTTGATGCAGTAAAAAATAAAAGCCAGGCATTGATACTTGTGCCAGATATTATTTTAAGCGAAACTCTAATTAAACAAGCACAACAAACTTTTGGTGATAATGTGGTGCTTTGGCATAGTAAAACTCTTCAAAGTGCTAGAAAAAAGATTTTCGGCTCGCTTTTAAATGGTGATAGTAAAATTATTATAGGCACACGGTCTGCATGTATGCTTCCGTTTAAAAACCTCAAATTTACAGCATTTTTAGACGAGCATGACGATAGATATAAACAAGAAGAAAATAAACCTTACTATCATGCTAAAGATATTATTTTATTTAGAGCGAAACATCACAAAACAAAAATTTTATTTTCTTCAATGACACCTAGTGTTGAATCTTTTAATATGCAAAAACAAGGCGAGCTTGAAATGGTCAAAGATGAAGAACAATTAAAACATAATCCACAAATTATCGTCAGCGAAGATAAAGCAGAAAAAGGTAAAATGTTGAGTTCTCTAGCTGTTCAACTTATAGAAGAAAATTTAAATGCCAAAAAACAAACCTTATTAATAATGAATAGAAAAGGGATAAGTGGCTATTTTTGTTTAAACTGCTTAACATTTGTGGGGAAAAGAGATATCACGGGCTATAAATGTCCAAAATGTAGAAACCAAATTTTTAAAGATTCTGGTACTGGCACAGAAAAGTTGCAAGAAGAAATTAAAGAATTATTCCCGAAAGCTAAGCTTTTAAAAGTAGATTCCGATTGTCTTAAAACTAAAGCTGGTACAAAAAAATTGTTTGAAGATTTAGAAAAAAATAAAGCAAATATCATCATAACAACCAATGCACCAATAAAAGCTATGAGCTTCAAAAATATCGGGCTAGCAAGCGTGGTGGATATAGATTGGCAAATGGAATCTTCCAATTTTCGTTCGTCCGAAAAGGCAGCTCAGCTTTTATTTGGGCTTTATTATAATCTAGCTTTAAACGACAATAAAGGTGTATTATTTATACCAACACAAAGAGCATCGGAATATCTATTCAAATCCTTAGACGCTAAAAATTATGACGATTTCTTAAATACAGAGCTAGATATCCGTAAAGATTTTGTTTACCCCCCATTTTGCCATCTTATAAAAATAGAAATGGAAAGTAAGACGGCTAAAATGATGCAAAAATTTTCCCAAGATATCACAGAGCTTTTAGAACAAAAATACGAGGATATAGAAATTCTAGGTTCTGTGTCAACTTCAAGAAAATTTGGAAAATTTTTGCGAGAATATATACTTATAAAACTACCTAGCAGGGTGGATATCCCAGAAATTATAGGTTTTATAGCAGGGCTTAAAAATAAAACAGTAAACACAAAAGTGGTTAATAATCCGTACAGTTTTTGGTAGAATATTTAGTGAGGTGAAAATTTATGAATATTAATAAAACTTTAGAACTAATTAAAAGACATTCGGTAGATTTTG
>JABHZW010000009.1 GCA_018656005.1 Candidatus Pseudelusimicrobium marinum
AAAATCTTAAGATATTACAATATCTTTAATTTTTAGTTCTGTAAGTTCCTGTCTGTGTCCTTGTGTTTTTTGGTAAGTATTTTTGGCTTTTGTTTTGTAAATTACAATTTTTTTGCCTCTTAAATGCTTTACCACTTCAGCAGTCACTTTTGCGGTTTTTTTACCGCCATCTTTATTGTCAGAAGCCCAAAGTGCTTTAAGTTCTACTTTATCGCCTTCTTTTGCTTCTAATCTTTCAACTTGAATTAGTTCTTCTGGGTTTACCCAGTATTGCTTTGATCCTGTTTCTATAATTGCGTACATATTTCTACTTCTATTAAAAAATTTGCCAGCTGTACTGGCATCTATTACATTCTACCAAATCTTGCCTTTTTAGACAACTTTACCACCAGTTATTAGCTAGTGGCTACTTAATTATTATAACATATTAACACTATTTAGTAAAATATAAGTATGAGCAAAACAAATAAAACAGTAGCCGTAGGTATGAGCGGTGGAGTGGATTCTACCATCGCAATAGCACTTTTACAAGAAAAAGGGTATAAAGTGAGCGGGATAACTATGTCGTTTTGGGAAGAGGCTACTTTTGTGGAAGATAAAGCCGTATTTACGGCTGGCTGTTTTACACCACTGGAAAAAGGTAGACTTGAAAATATTAAAAAGTTATGTGCAAAGTTTGGTATCGCACATCACACAATTGACCTTCAAAAAGAGTATAAAAAATGTGTGTTAGATTATTTTACCAGTACATATACAAAGGGCAAGACACCAAACCCTTGTGTGATGTGCAATAAATTTATTAAATTCGGTGCTTTTTTTAAAACGGCTTTAAAGCAAGGGGTAGATGCAAAACATTTTGCCACCGGTCATTACGCCCGTGTTGGATTTAGCAGGAAAGAAAACAGATTCGTTTTAAAAAAAGCATTAGATAAACAGAAAGATCAAACATATTTTTTATGGGCTTTATCGCAAGATATTTTAAGCAAAGTAATTTTCCCGCTTGGTAATATGACAAAGAAAGAAACTTTTGCGATGGCAAAAAAACTTGGCTTAAAAATGTTCGACGAAAAGAAGGAAAGTCAGGATTTTATTCCGCCATCTGCCTACAAAGCATTGTTTAAAGGTAAGAAGTTTGAGGTGGGGGATATTGTCGATACATCTGGCAAAAAAGTTGGTACACATAAGGGTATAATTTATTATACGGTTGGGCAAAGAAGAGGGCTAGGTATAGGTGGTATCTTAGAGCCGATATTTGTAAAACGAATAGATGCTAAAAATAATTTGATAGTGGTATGTAAAAAAGAGGAATTGTATTCTTGCGAGATGAATTTGTGCGATGTAAATTGGGTATCTATTAACGAGCCTAAGGGTAAGATAGTTGCAAAAATAAAAATTCGCCAACAGCACTTGCCTGCCACAGCCGACATTTTTCCGATGCCAAACAACAAAGCAAAAGTAGTATTTAAAAAGCCACAGTTATCAATAACTAGCGGGCAATCCGCCGTTTTCTATAAGGGTGATATTCTTTTGGGCGGGGGGATAATTGTATAAACAATAAAAATGCTATCGTTTTTTTATCTGCATCCTTCTTTTATCCGCTCTTTTTTTTGCAAACTATTTTCGTATTTAGCTAAATACGAAAATAGTTTGTATAATGTTTGTAAAGTTATTTGTGAGGAGTGATCATGAAATATAATGAGTATAAAAAGTCAAAAGAGAAGTATAGAGAATTAAGTGATAAATTAAAAGCATTATCTAATCCTACAAGATTTTTTATTGTAGAAAAGCTATGCAATCAAGAATGTAGTGTGTGGCAACTTACAGAAATGATAGGTTGTTCGATGCCGACGATTTCAAGGCATTTGTATATATTAATGAAAGCGGGAATAATAAATTATAGTGAATCTAAAAACAGGCATATTTATAAACTGATTAGTCCTACTGCTAGAAAACTTTTAGAGTATAGTAAGAAATTATAACCTCACTATAAGCATTTTAATCTATTTTCGTATTTAGCTAAATACGAAAATAGATTAGTAATAGTGTTGGTACTGGTGCTGGTATTGGTACAAAGTATTTTTATATTTAGCTAAATATGCAAATAGATTAATATTGCTAATGTATAGATTAATGTTGATAATGTGAAGTGTTTTTATATTTAGCTAAATACGAAAATAGATTTAAATTGTATGTTTTATATATAAATAGATTTAATCTGTATAGTTGGTGTGATTGGGGGTGTTCCTTAAATCCAAAAATTTCCACAAAAATACTCGTAAAACATTAAACATCTATTATGTTTCACAAGATGTACTTTTTAAATATTTTTTTAATTCATCTAATTTTTTATTATATGGTTTTTTTGCATCTTTTCTTGGTAAAATAAAATAAAAACAAACTATATTCTCATTTGGTAGGTAATAATATAGTAGACGATATCCAGAGCTTTTTCCAGTATTGTTCTGTTTATTAGGTATTCTTAAACACCATATTTGATAGTATTCTCCTTCGGAGCAAAAAGCATTATGTTTTCCTATTGAAATAATATTAGGATTAAAATCAGAAGAATAAAATAGATTCTCTAATTCTAAAACACTTTCTTCAGAAAAATCTATTTTTTTAATTTGTCTCAGAAAATAACTGCTTTTATTTATAGTTCTCTTCACAAAACCCATCCTTTATATGATTTCAATATCACCTGCATATTTAAAATCAATTATTTCTAAAGGTTTTGAGTAGAACCAAGGAGCTTCTAAGTGTGTTTGAGCGACAAGTTCTGCAGTAAGGGTATTCTTAAAAGTAATTGAGATTTTTTTCAACAAATCAAATTCTTTTTTTTCAAAAGCAGTTTCATCAGCTTTTTTATAAGTAGTGAATTTGTAAGAGAGATTTCCTTTTTTATTTATTGTATTATCTATTTTTATAATATCTTTTTCTCTCATTTTGTTTAGTACGGAATTTACATCAGAGGGAATAGGTCCAAACTGTTCTCTTATGTAAAAATCACGAGTGATTGTTTTTTTATTATCTCTATAGAAGACAAAATCTAAATAATACAATAACTTATTTAGTTTTGTTTTTCCAAGAGTAACTCCATTGCAGTTTTGTATAAAGTACAAAATTGCATTTTCATATTTTTCTATATTTATTTCTTTATTGGTCATTCTAACCCCTTAATCATAAAATATATACGACTCTACAGTTTTATTTTACCACAAAACTAATAAAAAGCAAGTCTTTTTTTGCATATATTTTAATTATTTAACCCTTTTCTATATTATACATAATTTTAATTAGGTCTAGCTATTGTTATTTTATATTAAATCCTTTAAATTTATACTTAAAGCTTTCATTATCTTTTCTAGGGTATCTATGTTGAACCCAACATTCCCTTTCTCTATTTCACTTATATGGTTTTGTCCTGTTTTTACCCTAAAGGCTAGCTCGCTTTGGGAAATATCCTGCTCTCTTCTTGCTTTTCTTAATTTTATGGAAATCTGTTTTCTTAAGCTCATTTATAGGCTCCTTTGTATTAAATATATATTTCTATATATAAATTATCCTTAAAATTTCTTGCTAAGCATATTAGAATTAATGTATAATTAATTAGTGTAATTTAGTTTTTACGAGGAGAAAAAATACAAAAAATGCCGAAAGTGTCTGTTGTTATTCCGTGTTATAATCAGGGCAGGTTTGTTAACGAAGCTGTTAATAGTGTGTTGGAACAATCGTTTCAACACTTTGAAATTATTATCGTTAACGATGGCTCGTCCGATAGCTTTACAAATAATCTGCTAAAAAATTACAACAAACCTAAAACTAAAGTAGTAAACACTTCCATAAATAAAGGGGTGTCTAGTGCTAGGAATACGGCAATTGCTAAAGCTAGGGGTAAATATATTCTCCCACTAGATGCAGACGATAAAATAGGTAAAACATATTTAGAAAAAGCAGTTAAAATTTTAGATACCAAGCCAAAAATAGGCATAGTATATTGTAAGGCAGAAGTGTTTGGCACAACAAACGGAAAATGGAAACTACCAAAATATAAATTCCCAAACATATTGGTAGGAAATTGCATTTTTGTTTCTGCTCTTTTTCGTAAAAGCGATTGGAATAAAACAAAAGGTTATAGAACAGAAATGAAACACGGTTTTGAAGATTGGGAATTTTGGTTATCTTTAATAGAACTTGGGGTTAAGGTTTACAGAATACCAAAAGTTTTGTTTTATTATCGTACACAGGCAAATTCTCGTTCTAAAACAATTTGTAAAAACGAGGATAATGCTAAACAGAAAATTTATAATTTTCATTCTGGTTTGTATATGCGAAACATAAAAAAAATAATAGCAGATTTATATGAGCCAATGCTAAAACATAATAAAGATATTTTATTTAGAATAAATTGGAAAGTAAAAAATTTAAAACTTATTTTTTTTATAAAGAAGAGTTAATTCATTAAAATTTGGGTTTTAGTTTAGCTCGTAGAAATAAAATTTAGTGTTGCCTCCACCAAATGGCATGCTCACATTCTTTCGTTGATAATAATCATCACCGCTTCCCATACTTTTACATAATGCTATGCCCCTATCTATGTCAGATATTAAACAATCCATAGTGTTATCAACAAAATAGCTAGACAATATATACTGCCCGTAAATAGTATCAAAGTCAGACCTTACAGCATACATCCCCTGCTTATCTGGGTGCAATATATAATAAAAATTTTCGGTAAGAATATTACCATAAGGACGACCCGGTACAGGTGCACCACCAACAATTCCACCGCTTATATTTATATCTATGGTTCTTAAATCGTTAGTCCATTCGCTTGTTGTGAGGAAGGTCATTTCGGCGGAATTTTCTAAGGTTCTTAAATTAGTTAAAGATTCTTGAATCCTTGCCTTTTCTATAACACTACGATATTTTGGCAAAGCTATTGAGGCTAACAAAGCAATTATAAGTACAACTACCACAAGCTCTATTAAAGTATATGCAAATAGTTTTTTATATCTTTTTGTTTTTTTGCGATTCTTATGTTTCTTTAAAGCTTTTATTCTTCTGACACACTTTACCATTTTTTGTATCCTCTAAATTTAGCTTAGCAAATATTGTGTTGAAACATAGCCCTCACCCGCTAAGCATTCTGCTAATTTTTAATCTGCCTTTCCGAAGGAAAGGCAATAGTGCATAAGCCGAAGGCAAAGAGGGCGGTGGCACTGCCACCTACTCATCGATTTTGAGCATTGCGACAAATGCATCTTGCGGTACGGCAACATTACCAATATGTTTCATCTTCTTTTTACCAGCTTTTTGCTTTTCAAGCAACTTTCTTTTTCGGGAAATATCACCACCATAACATTTTGCAGTAACATCTTTTCGCATTGCAGATAATGTTTCTCTCGCCAATACTCTGCTATTTATACTGGCTTGTATGGCAATTTCAAATTGTTGTTTACCAATCAAATCTTTCAACTTTTTACAAAGCGCTCTGCCTACATATTCCGCCTTATCTTTATGAATTATAACCGACAAAGCATCAACAGGTTGATGATGTATTAAAATTTCCATTAACACCACATTAGCAGATTTATAATCGCTCATTTCATAATCAAACGAGGCATAACCTTTTGATACAGATTTTAATTTATTATAAAAATCTATAACCATTTCGCTCATCGGCATCATAAAGTTTATTATCACTCTTTTATTAGAAATATGTTCCAAGTTTTGATATTCGCCCCGTTTCTCTTTTAAAAGTTTCATAACATTATCCATAAATTCTACCGGACAAACAATAGTTGTTATAACGGTGGGTTCTTTAATATCAATAATATCGCCGTGTGGGGGGAAGAATGCAGGATTATCTATAACTTTATAGCCAGGACTTTCTGCACCAGCATTTGATAAAGCGGAAAGTTTAAGTGCATCTGGATGATGTTTATTTAATCTAAATTTTACATGGTATACAACATTGGGTGTTGTTGCGATAAGTGG
>JABHZW010000028.1 GCA_018656005.1 Candidatus Pseudelusimicrobium marinum
TCTCCTATATTTTAAAATATTACTAATATTGTATCAGCTAGCACAACACCCAAAAGTACTAGTTTTGTGTAGTAAATAAGTACTACATAAAAAAAGCCCCGCACTTTTTGTGCGGGGCTTTTGTTTGTCTTTTAAATTGAGATTGCCACGGCGATTAACATCGCCTCGCAATGACAATATAATTTTAGGAATATTTTTTTGCTGAGCGAGGCTTGAGGGAGGGCAGTTTACATTAGCGAATACTGCGAAGCAGTAGCGGTAAATAACCGACCGAAAACAAAGCTCAGCGGAAAAATATTCCTAAAATCGAGCGTTAGCAATAATCATTACAGGTAGCTTACTATCCGTAATAATATTTACCAAACCAATTTGTAAACCTTTTTCCATATGCTCAACATAGTTTACTATACCAAGCTGTAAACCTTTATAGTTTTTTGCATAGTTTACTAAACCTATATTAACACCATTAAAGTCGTCGGCAGAGTTTATCCAACCCCAACTCAAACCTGTAAAGTCCGATGCTAAGTTAACAGCACCAAGCTGAACGCCTGTGCCAGTACTTTCTACATTATTTACTAATGCCATTTGAAGACCGCTAAAATCCTCAGTTCTGTTGTAAATAAGGTTCCATTGTAAACCTGTCAATGTTGGTGTGTTAGAATAAATAAGCCCTAACTCAAACCCTTTCACAGTTTCCACATTAGGAACTGCAATTTCATCCCACAAAGATAGTTTAAACCAACTACTATCTTTAGCCATAGACATTGATGTCATTACTACTAGTAATGATACAACTGCTATTAGTTTTTTCATATTATACCTCCATAATATTTAGTATCCAAAATCATTGTAGCATTTTATTTTCAATAAAATAATGCTATCATTTTTTTATAAGGTTTTTTAAAAAAATTAGGGGGCATCATTATGAAAAAACTATTAAAAATAGCATTTCTGTTTGCATTTATTTCTGTATTTACAATAAGCACATCCTATGCAAAAGCAAAAACACAAACTATAGATAAAATTACAGTTATAGATTGGCAAATAGCCAAAGATGTTATTATGGAAGCATATATTTATGCCTATCCGTTAATGGTTTCCGAAATTACAAGATTGCAAACAACCAACTATACACAACCAACCGGCAAAATAGGACAATCACCTGAAAATCAATTTGCACATGCAAAAACTTTTCCAGACCCAAGTTTCACAACCGTTGTTCGCCCAAATGTAGATACCTTATATTCCTCCGCTTGGCTAAATCTTGAAGAACAACCAATGGTAGTTTCTGTACCAAATACAAGTGGTAGATATTATGTTCTACAACTTATGGATATCTGGACAGACACCTTTTCCGCACCAGGTAGCAGAACAACAGGCACTAAAGAACAACATTTTATATTGGTAGGTCCTAATTACGATAAACCTATAAGAAAATCTAAATTAGATAGGGACAATGTAAGAATAATAAAATCACCCACTAATAATGTAATGGCTATTTTAAGAATGCAAACTAATGGCGAGCAGGATTATGCTGGTGTACATAATTTACAAAACAATACAAAAATTACACCTTATGGTTCGTGGCATTCAAAAACTTATAAACATCCAAAAAAAGATATTGATATACATATGGATATGGTAACACCTCCAGTAGTTCAAGTAGCAAACTTAAATGCCGAACAATATTTTGCAATGTTTGCAGAACTTATGAAAACAACACAACCGCATGATAATGACAACCCTGTTCTTTCCAGCTTGGAACAAATTGGTTTTTTTGTCGGCGAAAGTTTCACTTACGAAAAAATGTCTTATAGATTACGAAATTTATTGGCACATACTTCAAAAGAAGCACAAGAAAAAATTGTAGAAGCTTCAAAAAATTTAGCTACAGAAAATCGTGGTTGGCAAATTACACTTCAAGGTGTAGGTTCTTATGGCGCAGCAAATTATTTACAAAGATCAGCAATAGCACACACAGCATGGGGTGCAAATTTGATAAGCGACGCTGTTTATCCATTAGCTTATAAAGATTGTAATGGAAAAATTTTAACTGGTAAAAATAAATACACAATTCATTTTAAAAAAGATCAACTCCCCCCTGTAAATGCATTTTGGTCTATAACAATGTATGGTGAAAACGATTTGTTGGTAGATAATTCTATAAATCGTTATGCATTAGGTAGTAAAGACGAATTTAAATTTAATAAAGATGGTTCGCTTACTATATATATACAGAACGAAAAACCGTCTACAGATAAAATAAGCAACTGGTTACCAGCCCCAGAAGGTAATTTTAGTACTGTATTGCGTATGTACTGGCCAAAAGCAGAAGTGAAATATGGCGAATGGACACCACCTGGAATTGAGCGGGTAAAAAAATAGGAAATTAGATTTAACAAATATCAGCCCGAGCGTACCCTAGGATGATGTTGTACTCATATATTGGGGGGGTATGGCATAGTATTAGGGTAACCTCTAACCGCCTTGTGCGGTTAGGGGTTTTTTTTGGTTAATTTTTTATTTTTTTTGTTAAACAAATTAGAATTAAGTTTCTAAATTTAATAAAATATAAATAGAAAAAATATTTACCAAGGGAGGATACTTTTATGATAGCCTATTGTAGTATAAATTGTGAAAAATGTGAGGCATATATTGCCACCAAAAAAAACGATAACAATTTAAGAGAACAAGTAGCTAAGCAATGGTCCAAACAATATAAAGCGAATATAAAACCAGAAAATATAAATTGTACTGGTTGTAAAGCAGAAGGTGTGAAATTTTTCCATTGTGAAAACACATGTGAAATAAGAAAATGCGCTATGCCTAAAAAAATAGAAAATTGTGCTCAATGTAAAGACTATGTTTGTGATAAATTAAAAAAACTTTTTGATATAGCTCCTGAATTAAAAGAAAATTTGAAAAAACTAGAAAAAAAATAAAAAATAAAAAAGCACTCAAAAGGAGAGGAAACAATGGCAGAAATGACAATTAAAGATTCTACCGCCAACCCAGCCCCACTAGGACTCTTGGGTTTCGGTATGACTACTGTTCTATTAAACATCCACAATGCAGGCTTCTTTGGACTAGATACTATGATTTTAGCTATGGGAATTTTCATCGGCGGATTTGCACAAATAATCGCAGGTTTTATGGAATGGAAAAAAAATAATACATTTGCTACAACCGCATTTACATTATACGGCTTGTTCTGGCTATCTTTAGTAGCACTAATAATTTTACCTAAACTTGGTTTAGGTGATGCACCATCAAGTTTATCAATGGGCTTATATTTAGCTGTATGGGGTGTCTTTACATCCGTTATGTTTATTGCTACACTAAAAGCATCAAAAGCTTTGCAAGTTGTGTTCTTTACATTAGCAGTATTGTTCTTCTTATTAGCTATCGGAGATATTACTGGTAGCGCTTATATCAAGAAAATTGCAGGTTTTGAAGGTATCTTTTGTGGACTTTCTGCAATGTACACAGCACTTGCTCAAGTTTTAAACGAAATGTATGGTAAAATAATATTACCTGTTTAGTTTAAGTTTTATAGTTGCGAATTTGTGGCAATAGCCACAAATTCGCAAGTAGCAACAAAACAAGCAGGGGTGCCCTTGGTACTGTTATGTAGAAAGCTTTAAAAAGGAGGTGGCCCTGCCACATGAGAGAACTTGCTCACGCTAAATGTCCTTTATGTAAACGAAACCGACTCTATTTACCATTTAAAGAAGGTAAAACCTACCATTGTGGCTCATGTCGAGAACGATTTATTATTTTCGAAAAAGAAATTATTTTTAGACAAGAATACGAATACTATGCAAAACACAAAACTATTCGTGGTATGAAATATATAGAAAGTATGAAGGTAGATCGTAAAACAGAAGAAAAAACCTACTATAATAAAGGCGATCTTGAAAAACTTTTTTAATTTATAATCACTAAACTCTAAAAATTTAATAAAATATAGTTATGACAAATAAAACAAAAACTCCTGTAAACTTATGGGAGTCACTATTAATAATAGCGTTTTTAGCAATAACCTTATTCTTAAGTATAGCCAAATACGATTCTGATGCAAGAATCCCCGTAATAGCAGCAATAATATTACTTTCTTTACTAGCAGTAAAGAAAGGGTTCACTTGGGCAGAAATCCAACATAGTATAGTTGAAACTATTAAAGAGTCGCTACCTGCGCTCATAATTTTAATGATAATAGGTCTTCTTATAGCTAGTTGGATAGCTTCTGGCACAGTCCCAACAATGATATTTTACGGTTTAAAAATTTTATCTCCAAAAATATTTTTAGCAGCAGGTTTTGTTTTATGTTCCATAATATCCACCGCTATTGGTAGTAGTTGGACAACTGTCGGCACAATAGGTATAGTTTTTGTAGCTATTGGTCAAAGTATGGGTATCCCACTTCCTGTAACAGCAGGTGCTGTTATTTCGGGTGCATATGTGGGCGATAAAATTTCTCCAGTATCAGACACCACCAATGTGGCAGCAGCAGCGGCAAATGTAAATTTATTTGTTCATATAAGACATATGCTCAAAACCACTTGGATAGCTTATAGCATAACCTTAATAGCATTTTTAGCTTTAAGTATGAAGTATCAAGCAACTGTGGATTATGAAAAAATATCAGAAATTACAAATGCAATAAATAATTCTTTCACAATTTCGCCAATATTACTTCTCCCCCCTGCATTACTTATTTATTTAAGTATAAAGAAAAAACCCGCAATACCAACATTAATTTTTGGTACAGCTTTGGGTTGTGTTTTGGCAGTAATATATCAACACACAGGCGTTAAAGAATTATTTTCTGCACTTTGTGGCGGATATGTTGCAACAACTCAAAATGGTTTTGTTAACGAACTTTTATCCCGTGGCGGGATAGATAGTATGATGTGGACGGTATCATTAATCTTCTGTACTATGAGTTTTGGTGGTGTGGCAAGAGCAAGCGGAATGTTAAAATCTTTATCGGACGCTGTTTTAAAAATATCCCAAAAAGCAAGCTCTATTGTTGCATCCAGTGTGTTAACTGGTGTTGCTTTTAACTTCTTATTGTCAGACCAATATTTGTCCGTAATTTTAACAGGCAATATGTATCGCGATATATATAAGGAAAAAAGAATTAAATTAGAAAACTTATCGCGTGCCTCTGAAGACGGCGGAACAGTGACATCTTGTTTAGTACCTTGGAACACTTGCGGTGCATTCTGTATGGGTGTTTTAGGGATATCGCCATTTGTATATTTACCGTATGCATTTTTTAATATTTTGACAGTTGTAGTAGCAGTAGCACTTGCAAAAACAAGAGCAAGCAGTATAACTTATTATGACGATGCAAAAGAAAAATAAAAAAGTAAGTTTTAGTTTTTATATACAATAAGAAAAGCCCCGCACATTAGTGCGGGGCTTTAAAACTTTAGAAACTATCTAGTTATAATATTTATATCTTCAAAATCAGAAATAGCTTCAAAAACAACTCTTTTATTTTCTTTTTCTTTACCACTAGCTTGCATATTTTTTTCTATATATTTTCCTCCATATGCTCCATATGTGGTCCTTTCTAAATTTCCATCTATTGTTCTATCACATCGTATCCCATTGTGATCTCGATATATGTGAATTTGCTCTACAACTTCTTCTGTTTCATTATATTTTGAAATATAAAATTCCGCTTCTGGCATATTAATTGTTTTATTGCCATATTTTCCCTCTGTTGTATTTATAGTAATCATTTTTCTTGGATCTCCTGAAAACACAATTTCCTCTACCAATTTTCCTTCATTATCATATGTTTTAGAAATTACAGGTACACCTTTTATATACCCAATACTTCTTGCTAATTTTCCATGTACATATTCTTCAGTACTCTTTCCATCACTACTTACTTTAACCTTAACACCTGGTTTGTTTGTATCAGTAATTTCTGTAAGGAAATCATTTTTAAATGTAAATGTATCCTTTATTTTTCCATCCCAACTTCTTTCATAAACCAGTGTCCCATGTTCATATTTTCCAATTTTTTTTACTAACTTGTCTTTTTTTCTTATCTCAACCAGTTCACTTCCATCCTTATAGGATGCCGTCATTTCTCTTGTTCCCTTTTCTGTTTTTATAACAATTTTGCTATTATTCTCGCCAAAAAAGATTTCTTGTTCTCTTATAATTTTTCCGTTCTCAAACTCAGTAACCTCTTTGATATTTGCAGAAACTCTAATTTCTTTTACTAACTCTAACTTCTCATCGAAAAAACTAGTGACAACTATTGTTCCTTCCTTTTTTTCTACTGAAGTAAGGTTACTTTCATCCTTTATTGGTGATGTTCTTATTGGTTTTTTAGAACCTGTTTTTAATTTTAGTTTTTCTCTTGATTCAGCCAATATTTCTTTTTTTACTTGTTCTGCTAATTCGTCTAATTTAATTGTTGGATTTTCTTTTATCTTTGCAAGTGCTTTTCTGTATTCCACATCACCCTTGGTTAGGAAATGTAAGCTTTCTACATTTTCAGAAGTTTCAACAATATTGTTTCCTAATTTTCCAAATAATCCTTTTATTCTATATCCATTTCTACTTGCTTGAAAATGTTTTGATATTGTTAGCCCAAGAATGCTCATTTCTTCATATAAAGCATGTCCCAATGCCTGATGTAAATAAATTTCTTTATTAAATGTAGATAGCGATCTCAAGTTTGTATTTGCATTAGTTAATTTTGTAAGTTTTATAAATTTTTTCAAAACCATTTCGTCACCGGTTTTTGCTGATTTCTGAAATACTTCTATTACCAACTTAATTACTGCTCCTGCTGGTTTTATAGGTCCTGGTGCTGGCGCAAGCATTACCTCTGCTTGGTTTACTTTTGTTTCTACCATTTCATTTATTGTTGGGGTTGCATATCCACTAACTGCTGTTAATAGTAATGCTGTGCTTATTATCATTGTTATTTTTTTCATAACTTTTCCTCTCTTTTTTAAATTCTTTGTGAAGCATTTAGCATCTCACCTGTATATTTTAACAATTAGCATATTTTCCCACAATGGTACTTTAGTACTAGTTGCTTATGGTAAATAAGTATTATAAAAAGGAAAAGGGGTCTGCTTTAAAAAGCAAACCCCTTTTCCATACCCCCCCGAAAAAGCTAAATACCCTAACCTTAATAAATAACTACTTTAAATTATCTATATCTAATTATTTATAATTATGTGAGCTTTGTCAAGTCCCCACTCAAAATGGTAACCTAGCAAAATATAGTAGAGGATTAAAACTTAAATGCGAATTTTAGAATAGCCTGGATAAATAGTGTCCATAAATGTACTTTCTTCAGATTTTCCACCACGAACTTTTAAATCTACAAACAATATGTAAACTTTTTCTTGTAAAATTTCTCGCCAATGTGGTGGAAATTTTACAAAATCTTTATAGGTAGTTATTAAAGGCAAATCTTTTCTTATTTCTAGCAAACTTCTTAGGTTGTTTTCGGTGTATTCTTGATGATCTGGAAACCGCCAAACCTGTTTTAAATTTAAATCTAAATCTTTTAAAGTTTGTTCGAAACTTTCTGGCTCGCCAATTGCAGAAAATACTGCAACATCACCTTTAATTTCTTTTATAGGAATTTTTTTACTGGTAAAAATATCAAAATAAAAAGTTGGTTCGTGCTCTGCTTCCAAAATTTCTATTTCGTCGTTGATTTCCCTAACTTTATCTTTAATATCTTCCAATTTTCTTGCATCTGCTTGGTTGGAATGAGTTATCAAAACAAGCTCTGCTCTTTTTAAACCAGAAATCGGTTCTCGCAAATTACCAAGCGGTAATAAATGCCAATCTTCCGATTTCATTCTTGCATCTAACAAAACTACATTTGTATTTCTTTTTAAACGATGATGTTGCAATCCGTCGTCTAATAAAACTATCTGACTTCTAAATTTGCGAAGTGCTGTACAACATGCGCTATACCTATCTTCAGAAACTACAACAGGCACCTTATATTCTGATAAAACTTCGCTTATCATATAAGGTTCGTCGCCAGCTTTGTGCCATGCACGAGATTTCTGATCTAACAAAACTACAACTTCATTTTTCTTTGCATGTCTTTTATATCCACGAGAAACCACCGCAACTCTTACACCTTTTTCTGCTAATTTTTTTGCAGTATACATTATGGTTGTTGTTTTGCCAGTACCACCAGTGGTCATATTTCCTATGCAAACAACACGACTATTAAGTTCGAAACTTTTTCGCCAGTTTTGCTGATATGCAAAGTGATTTACAAAAACGGCAAGCCCATAACCCTTAGACAAAACCCATAAAAAGGGTTTCCCAAGTATGCTCGCTTGAAGTTTGTGTTGTAGGTTAAGGTAATCCATATGGATTTATTTTACTAAATAAATCAATATATGACTATTAATTGTGTCAAAATGATATAATATATTACATGGAATTAAAACATGTGCTTTCTAAAACTTGGGACTTTATAGAATACCTTCTTTTGCTCCTATTAATACTACTAATAAGACTTTTAAGCTGGAACAGTGCAATAGTGCTAGCTAAAAATTTATCTAAATTCACCTCTAAAATAATTACAAAAAGATACCTAATCTCAGTAGATAATATTGAAAAAGGGTTAAAAATATCTAATTCAGAAGCCAGAAAAATTGCAGACAAAGTATGGGAAAATATGGGGCAATTAATGGCGGAATTTATAAAATGTGCCCATTATAATAAAAAACAACTTTTACAACGAACTGAACTTGTCGGTAAAGAAAAAATAGAAAAACATCTAGCTGAGGGCAAAGGTGCATTAATTCATGCAGGACACTTTACCAACTGGGAAGTTATGGGTTTAACCATAAGTGCCAATGGGATAGATAAGGCGGCAATTGCAAAACGAACTTCTAATAGATTTGTGGATAAAAAAATAATTTCTATGCGAGAACATTTCGGTGGTAAAATACTTTATAATCGAAACCCATTTTTCTCTTGTGTTAAAGCTCTTAAACAGGGAAAAGCAATTGGGATATTGATGGATCAAAGCGTATCACACGGCAGTGTATTTGCTCCGTTTATGGGCAGAATGGCGGCAACAAGTTCGCTTACTGCACTTCTTAGCTTGAAACTTCAAATACCCGTATTCCCAGTAAAAGTTATTCGTAAAGACGGCAAAATAATTTCAGAAATTTTAGATCCTATACAACCAATAGGCTCTTATACTCAAAAAAATATGATGAAAACTATCACAACCCTAAACTCTTATTACGAAACCTGGATTAAAGAAGATCCTACAAGCTGGTTTTGGCTACATAATAGATGGAAAAGGGAACATGAGGCAAAAAAATATGAAAAAAATTAAAGCAGTTTTTTTAGACAGAGATGGCACCATTATATACGAAAAACCAGGTACCTATATTGCTGATATAAAAGATTTAAAATTTTATAAAAATACTATTACAGCGTTAACACAACTTAATAAGGCGGGTTTTAAATTGTTTATAGTTTCAAACCAGTCTGGTATTGGCAGAGGATATTTCACTAAAAAACATGTAGAAAATTTTAACAAACAAATGACAAACAATTTAAAACCCGCAAAGATAGAAGAGCTAGCATATTGTCCACACTCCCCCTCCCAGAAATGCGAGTGCAGGAAGCCAAAAACAATGCTTGGTAAAACGATAATAAAAAAATACAATATAGATGTAGAAAATTCGTATATGATAGGCGACAAAAAATCTGACATAGATTTTGGCTTAAATTTAAATCTAACACCTATCTTAGTAAAAACCGCAAACGGGAAACACCAAATAAAAAAATACGGTTCTAAAATAAAAGCCGTTAAAGTGGCTGGTTTAAAACAAGCAGTCCTTGTTATTAAAAGGGGTATGAAAAAATGAAAAGGGTGATAGTTTTATTAATACTTTCAATTTTTATTATAGGTTGCACGGCATCTTCGGTAAGAAAACAAAAAAGATTGGAAGAACAATGTGAAGATCCTGTCATTGCAGAAGAAGTAAAAGTAAAAGAACCCTATAAAGTACCAGAAACTTTAGAAGAATGTACAACAGAATCAGAAAAAGAATCTTGGTGGAAAGAACACCCTTGGGAATTAACAGAAGAAGATAAAGCACAACCAGATGTCGTCGGAAAAGAAAATCCCAAATTAAGATTACTTCACGCATGGGCAAGCAAAACACCAAATCAAGAATATGAGAGCAATGTTCCTTGGAAAAATGAAGTTTTAAATTTTAAAATAAGCTGGAAATTTATAAAAGCAGGCGAAGCTACCATAAGAAATAAAGGCATTGTAGATATTGATGGCGAACAAGCATATTTCATAGAGACAACAGCCCGTTCTGCCAGTATTATAGATGCTTTTTACAGAGTTCGTGATGTTAATCATAGTTGGATGTCCACTAAGGATTATCATTCTTTTGGATATGGTCAAAGTGTAAAAGAAGGTGGCTTTAGACGAGACGAATGGGTAACCTTCGATTATGATAATAACAAATATTACGGTCAGAAAAAGAAAAAAGACGGGTTAATAAGAGAATTTGATGGCGAACTCAATAAATATGTATATGACATTTTAGGTGCTTTCTTTTATGTAAGAACAAAGGACCTAGAGGTAGGAAAAAGTGTTATAGTAGATGTTAATAATAGAAGAAAAACCTATCCGCTAGAAATTGAGGTTATTAAAAAAGAAACCATAAAAGTACCAGCAGGTAAATTTGATTGCATCGTGGTAGAACCAAAACTTAGGGAAGATAGCGCAATATTTATAAACAAAGGTACATTAAGAGTTTGGTTAACAGACGACGAATACAAAATGCCAGTTTTAATGAGAAGTAAAGTTTTTATAGGTAGTGTTAGCGTAAAATTAAAAAGTTATTCAAGATAAGCGAGGAAAATATGAGTAATACAAAATTAGCAAATATAATTAAAAAATTTAGAAACAAAAAAATAATAGTAATTGGTGATATTATGTTAGACCATTTTATCCGTGGTAATGTATCAAGAATATCGCCGGAAGCACCAGTGCCAGTGGTACTTGTGAAAGAAGAACATTTCTTAGCGGGTGGTGCAGGTAATGTAGCTGTAAATATCACAGGGCTTGAAGCAAAAAGCATATTAGTATCTGTAATTGGTGAAGATATTTTTGGAAGTACATTAAAAAAATTCTTATCAGATACAAAAGTAAATACAGAACATGTAGTGCAAGATAAAACTCGTCCTACAACCAAAAAAACAAGAATAATTGCGGAACATCAGCAAGTTGTTCGTTTTGATAGAGAAAGTAAAACAAGAATAGATCAAGTGCTAAGCAAAAAATGTATGGCACATTTTAAAAAAGTAGCAAAAGAAGCTGATGGTGTTATATTATCAGATTACGGGAAAGGTATGCTTTCTAACGAAAGTATAAAAGAAATTATAAGAATTTGTAATAAACATAAACTTCCCGTTTGTGTAGATCCTAAAACAGAAAACTTTAGAAAATATAAAAATATAACATGTATCACCCCTAATAATAAAGAGGCATGGGAAGGAATGTCTATGATACCAAAAGAGGGCGAAGAAGAAATAAACGAATTGGGTGAAAAAATATTGAAAACATTAAAAGCAAAATCCATCTTAATAACCAGAGGACCAGCTGGTATGAGCTTATTTGAAAAAGGTAAAAAACCAGCCCGCATAAAAGCAACAGCTAAAGAAGTTTTCGATGTTACCGGCGCAGGCGATAGTGTTATAAGCGTTTTAACCCTAGCATTAGCATCGGGTGCATCAATTAAAGATGCAGCCAAAATAGCTAACTTTGCAGGCGGTATAGTAGTTGGCAAGCTTGGTACAGCAACAGTTTCTCAAGAAGAGTTGTTGGAGGCAATAAAATAATGAAAACAGACACTTTAGTAGCAATACCTGCAAGATATGGCTCTACAAGGTTTGAAGGCAAAATGCTAAAAATGCTTGAAGGCAAACCCATTATTCAACATGTATGGGAAGCTTGTAAAAAAGCAAAAGTAGGCGAAGTTATTGTAGCTACTGATGATACCAAAATTTTTGAAACCGTCAAAAATTTTGGTGGCGAAGCCATTATGACAAGCCCAGAGCTTCAAAGTGGCACAGACAGAATTTTTAAAGCCCTAAAAGGCAGAGACGAAAAATATATAATAAATGTACAAGGCGACGAGCCATTTATTAAACCAGAAACTGTACAAAAAATAGTTGCATTATTGAAGTCAGACAGCGAGGCAGATATCGCCACTGCATGTATAAAAACTAGAGATCCAAAAATTATAACAAATCCAAATGCTGTAAAAGCAGTTTTAACAGACGATATGAAAGCACTATACTTTTCCCGTGCGGCTATACCGTTTATCAGGGATATAGAGGAAACTAGTAAAATTTTGTTTTATCATCATTTTGGTATTTATGGTTATAAAAGGGAAGCATTGGAGAAGTTTGTTAACCATAAACAATCCACACTTGAAAAGCAAGAAAAATTAGAACAGTTAAGAGCATTGGAAATTGGACTTACAATAAAAAGCATTTTGATAGAAAAAACTGGGCCTTCAATAGATACCCAAGAAGATTTAGATAATGCTAAAGAATATTTGAAAAATTTAAAATAAAAAAGTGCTATCTCTTTTGTCATTGCGGGCTTGGTCCGCAATCTTTCTACAAGATCCTGAAACAAGTTCAGGATGACAAAAAAAGCACTTAAAAGAGGAAGTAAATAAATGTCTAAATACATATTTGTTACAGGCGGAGTCGTAAGCTCCCTAGGTAAAGGAATTTGCGCTGCAAGTATCGGTAGATTATTGCAGTTATACGGATATTCGGTAAACATAATGAAATGCGACCCCTATATTAATGTAGACCCGGGAACAATGAGTCCGTATCAACACGGCGAGGTTTATGTCACAGATGACGGATCTGAAACAGATTTAGATCTCGGATATTATGAAAGATTTTTAGATATTTCTACCGGTAAAGAAAACTCTATAACAGCTGGTAAAGTTTATCAAACAATTATTAGCAAAGAAAGAAAAGGCGAATTTTTAGGTGCAACCGTCCAAGTTATACCCCATGTAACTAACGAAATAAAATCCCGTTTTTCTGCTTTAGAAAAAAAATGCGATGTTACAATTATAGAAATTGGTGGCACAGTTGGTGATATTGAAAGCTTACCTTTCCTAGAAGCTGCAAGACAATTTGTGTTAGACAAAGGCAGAAACAATGTATTATCTGTACATGTAACTTTAATACCATACTTACCAACTAGTGGCGAACTTAAAACAAAACCAACACAACATTCTGTAAATAAATTAAGAGAAATTGGTTTGCATCCAGATATTATCATCTGTAGAACTTCTAGCCCTATTACAGACGATATGAAAAGAAAATTATCATTATTCTGTAGTGTAGAAGAAAAAGCAGTTGTACAAGCTATGGACGAAAGTTCTATATACAAAGTACCACAAGCATTGTATAAACAAAATATTATGGAACAAGTTTTCAAAAACTTACATATGAAACCAAGAAAGAAACCAAACACAAGCTGGTTTAATATTATAAACAAGGGGTTAAACCCTTCAAAAGAAGTTACTATTGCAGTTGCAGGTAAATATTCGGAATTAAAAGATGCTTATAAATCCATATATGAATCTTTGAACCTTGCAGGTATGGTAAATGATGCAAAAGTAAACATAAAATTACTTGATACTGAAAAAGGAATATCCTTAGCACAACTTAAAAATGCTAGCGGTATTTTAATACCAGGCGGTTTTGGATATCGAGGTGTAGAAGGTAAAATCAAAGTTATAGAATATGCCAGAAATAATAAAATTCCGTTCTTTGGGATATGTCTTGGTATGCAATGTGCCGTGATAGAATCAGCAAGAAATTTAGCAGGTTTAAAAGGTGCAAATTCCACAGAATTTGAACCTAAAACAGAACATAATGTTATAGATATATTGGAAAGTCAAAAAAGTGTTAAAGATAAAGGTGGCACAATGCGACTTGGTGCATATACAGCTCAGGTTGAAAAGGATAGTTTAACACACAAAGCTTATGGTTCATTAAATATAAGCGAAAGACACCGACATCGATACGAATTTAATCCAAAATATGTTAAAGCATTAGCAAAAGCTGGATTAAAAACAGTTGCGTATCATAAATCTGAAACAATGAAAGCTATGTTGCCAGAAATTGTAGAACTTAAAGGACATCCATGGTTTGTGGGTGTACAATTTCACCCAGAGTTTAAGAGTAGACCGATAAAAACACATCCATTATTTAGAGATTTTGTAAAAGCTTCATTGAAACATTGTAAAAAATAGGAGTTTATTATGAACAAATTATTATTTGTATTAATCACTATTATATTTTTATTTGGATGCGATAATTTTCCGTCTTCTGAAGATGGACAGATAAAAAAAAGTCAAAAGAAAGTGGAAACTTTAATTACAGCTGGTGAAAATATTTTGATTGCGACGGAAAATTATCGCAATAAAACTGGTGATAAATTTGCAACAAACTTTGAAGAGCTCACTTTGCAACTTGGTAAAGATTTTAAAGTTTATCCTGGCTATGTGCAATACGAAAAAGGTAACGACAGATTTTTATTTTTATTAGATTATTCTGGACCTAAAAAAGATTTATTACTAGTGGCAAATTATTCGCAAACAAAAAATTTGTATGATGCTTTTCAGTTGGTAATATCCAAAAATTATAAAGAAACTCCTGCAAAGATTACTGCTCAATGTAAAGCACCAATAAATTGGAAAAAATCTTGTGAAGTTTGCAGAAGTGTAGGAAATCACACCCGCACAGGTGACTGGTGTTGGTATAATATAAAATAAGGCATAATAAAAACAAAAAAAATTATATCTTTTTAATTGTTATCACATTATTATCATTAAAATATTTACTATACTCGTTCATCAATGCTTGTTGCTTAACTTTTCTCATCAAACCTTGTGTTTCTGCCACTTTACTTGATGCTAAACTTTTACCATTTTGCACTCTATAAAAAGTTTTTGCTTCTCTCGGTGTTACTACAGATATACTCTCAAGCAAGTTGCTAAAATCTAATGCTAGTTTATAATCTCTTATGCTATTTTCAAATTCAGATACACTCATTCTGAAAACATTATTAACTGTCCAGCCATAAGTCTTTTTATCAAACTTGCCTTCTTTGTCATTAAACATTTGCGAATTTAAAATGTCGTACGAAATTTCTGCATTGGAAACATTTATCCCGTAATCTAATGCAGAAATATATAACATTTTACTATTAATAAGTCCTTCAAGTACTTTTTGACGAGTCATATTAATAATTTCTTCGTTAATTTCTACACCCATTTGATGATAATTCTGTATAACCTTATCATAAGCCATAGTATATTCTTTATAAGATATTTTATGCTTACCTATTTTTGCAACGGCATCGCCCATTGCCATAGTTTTCATACCACTAACACCCATAAAACCAATACTTAAAACAAATACTGCCACTATGGATATTATTAAAGTTCTTTTATATTTTTGTAAAAGGGATATCATTAAAGTTTACTCCTCTTCTTCTTTTTCTTCTATTGGTACTTCTTCTGAATCGTCTTTACCAACTACTCTGAAATTACCATTAACAACTGCACCTTCTTCTATAATTATTCTTTTTGTGCTTACATCACCTTCGATATTAGCATCTGCTAATATTTCTACATGATCTGCACAGGTATTACCTTTTATTGAACCTGCAATGATTACTTTATCTGCAGATACATCACCTTTGACTTTACCACCTGGGGCTAATATTACTGTTCGTGCGTTATCTATAGAACCTTCTAATGTTCCTTCTATTCTTACTGATGCTTTTATATCTAATGTGCCTTGAAAGGAACTGTCGGCGCTTATTAGGGATATATTTTCGTCATCAAATTCTTCTTTCTTCAAAAATGCCATTTTAATTCTACCTCCTGGAAACTCTATATAAGTTATTAAACAAAAATTTATTGAGAAAAGCCACTATTTAAAATATTTTCTGGAATTTACTGGTTTACCGTCTTTCCAAACTTCATAGTGTAAGTGAACCCCTGTAGATCGTCCTGTAGTACCCATTGTTGCTATCACATCGCCCCGTTTAACAACATCACCAGGTTTGACCTTAATCTCTGTAACATGACCGTATAAAGTGGAATATCCATACCCATGATCTATCAATACTGCTTGTCCCAAAGTTTCTGCCCAGCCATTATCACGGACTATACCATCGGCTGTTACTTTGATTGGCTCACCTGGGGAACCTGCCAAATCTGTACCATAGTGGAAAGATCGTCTTCTTCTTGTAACAGGGTGTAATCTATACCCAAAGGAACTTGTTATTCTTCCAGGCACTGGACGAATAGACGGCTTAGAATAGCCTATATTCTTTTTATTTGCTATATGCCATGCAATTTCTTGATAACCCACAAATCTTTCTTTGGTGGACTGATTTATTAGTTTTAAATTATTTTCAAAAGTTTTTTCATCTATTTCTGTAGCGGTTTGATTTATTGTTGTTTCGTATTCTAGTTCTTTAGCTTCCAACCCTGCTTTTATCCCCCCCGGTAGGTTGGTATACTTACCTTTTTGCATACCTAACATTTGACGAAACTCTTTCTCGGTTTTCTTAGCCATTTGTACATATTGTCTGGTTTCTTTAATTTCGTCGGCGATGAGAGCGAATTTGGTTTTTAAAATTTGGTTATCTGCTTTTACGGTATTATAATCGAAATATTTTGTGCTTACCACTACGGCAAAAATTGTAAGACATATCCATGCTGATATAAATAACATCAAGAACGCGCCGGATACTTTAAATTTAACAGAATCCGAAGCTCTTCTTGAAACCAGCATTATGTCTATTTTTTTGTGCCAATTTTTTCTGATAAGTTCAAAAATCTTCATTACCTTTATTTTAGCAAATTATAACCCTAGACAGGAAACTCTTAATATAGGATAATGTACATATGAGAATAATTCACAAATTAACTTCCAAATATCGAATAATATTTATATTCTGTTTATCTGTACTCATGTTGAGTGCGGTTTTCTTTTTGAACTCTTGTGCGAAAAAAGAAACTATTCAAGATGGTTCTGTGCAAGTAGAAAATTTTTCGCTTACACTTGTTGACGGCAAAACTTGGCAACTTGATAGTTATAAAAACAAACCTGTGATGCTTGCATTTATGGCACCTAATTGTCCTTATTGTAAAATGTCTACAGGTATGACAAATAAATTGTTCGACGATTATTCACGAAAAGGTTTACAAGTAATTTCTATTTTTAGTAATTCCGATTTAGAAGAAATTAAAGAATTTATAGAACATTTTAATATAAAAAATAAAGTTTCCTATAATTCTAAAGAAGTTGTAAGGAAATTTAAAATAAGAGGATATCCATATTTCTTTTTGTTAGACAGAGAGCATAAAGTACAAGAATATTGGATAGGATATCACCCAACCTACGACGAAGAAATTTTAGCAGAGATTAATTTTGTATTACAAAAATAATATTTTAATGTTAGACATACCCCTCGTTCGAAATTTCGAACGAGGGGTTGTTTATTAAATTTGTCATTGCGAAGAATTTTTTTGAGATTACCACAAAATTGCATAGCAATTTTTCGTAATGACAAATCTATTTTCGTATTTGGCTAAATACGAAAATAGATTTAAGCAAAAAAATTCTATGGCAATCTCATAAAATACATTGTGTCATCTTGAGCATAGCGATCTTTGAGAGCGAAGTCGAAAGATCTTGGTATTATAGTGTGAAGTTATAGACAAAGATTCTTCGGCTTCACTTCGTTTCGCTCAGAATGACAAATAAAAAAATTAAACTCTATGTATTATAATGTGGGGCAACAAATAACCCCCAATCACATACAAAGCATATGTCCACGATGTGTGATTGGGGGTTATTTATTGTAAAAAAGAAACCCCGGGTTTACACCCGGGGTGTTTCATTGAGCTTTTAACTTTTCAAAAGCTTATTTCAAATCTTCCGCTGTAATTTTCCCTTCCACTATATCGCATGCAAAATACCATGTCTTTTTTATTTCTTCCCAAGATAAATTATATTTCTTTTCAAGATAATATGGAATTTTTTTGTAAAGATATTTTTCTGCATCTTCTAAAACACTAGGATTTAAATCAAAATAATTATACTCTCCTATTTCCCCAACTGGGTACACAATATCTGTAATATCTATTTGTTCCTTTTGGCTTTCAGCTAAAGGATAATTGTAATTTTTGAATATCTCATATTTTTGCATTCTTTCTAAAATTTCTGGAACTTCTCTCATTTCACTACAAGCATAAATACTAGATATACTTCCTAATTGCTTTCTTTCAAATAGTATATCTGTATTTCTAAAAATGTTTCCCCTAGGTTCTTCAAACAAAATATCATCATGTATTAAATCTCGAAAATATCCTAGATAAATATTAATTATTTTTTCAGAGTCAGATCTTTTTATTAGATCATTAGAAAAACGGGGATAAAATAAGTTTTCATCATCATATTTTTTGTACCATTTATTATATTCTAGGTGCTCATGAAATTTTTGAATGCCTATAATGTCTACCATAGTAAGCCCATATGCTTGAGCATCAGCTTCCCTGATGATAGTATTCATTAAGAGAGTGAGAAGATCGTATCTACAACCTGGTTTATTTCTAAAAAAAGACAAAGGTTGTTGAGCATGCCTTATTTCGTGAAATAAAGTAGATTCTCTATTATTCCATGAGGATATTACTATATCTCTATCTTTTTCGGAAATCATTTTACAAGCAGCATTTTTATTATCCAGTTTTTCCCAATATATTTCAACGGAATGTTTAGTAGATAAATTTTCAAGAGTTTCCTCCCATAACCAACCACCATAATTACTAGCTAAACATAGCGGTTCTATTATTTCCTTATCTACATCAATATATGCATCTGACAGACTATTAATATCAACGGAAAAACCTTCATGAGCAGGGTCATAATCTAGATACTTTATATCTTCGCAGGTATACGAAAAAACTTCTTTCTCCGCAAAGGATAAGAAAGGTACGGATAATACTAATGCAATCAATAATATTTTTTTCATATAAAAATTATAGCAAATCTAGATTTTTTTAAACCTTTTTTAGAGGTGTTCCCGAAGGGAACGAGTATTTTGAGATTATTTTTTATTTTCTCTGCGACTATTTTCTGTCATTCTCACACACTAGTGCGGGAATCCAGATTAGAAAGTAAACTTACTATTTCTAGATCCCCAAATTCTAGTGAATTTGAGGATGACTCCCTACGGGGTCACTTTACTCGCAGAAAAATAAAAAAGAACTCAAAAGACGAAGTTTAAGCGCTTGGCGTTCCGCCGATACCCGCTACATCACCCATGGCCTGTGCTGCCATACGATGTGAATCGCTTACAGCTTTATTAAACGCATCTTTTAAATCTTGTTCCAACTTTTCGTTTTCAACTTCTTTAATATCGCCCACAACCTTAATATCCTGTACTTGTTGCGAACCAGATACTGTTATTTCAAACAAACCTGCTGGACTGGTAACTTTTATTACCATTGTGTCTAATCGTTTTTTAACTTCTGACATTTGACTTTTCAAAGCCATTAAATCTTTCAATTTTCCTATCATAATTAATCTCCCATTTTCTTATATTCTATAAAATTTGTACTTCGCTAGTACGCAAAAATATTATTCTGCATTCAATTTTCTTGCCTTTAAATATTTTCTCCCCCGCCTTTCTATATAAATCCATTTGTGGCTTGTACTTATCCGCTGATTGATGTTTGTCAGACTTGTAATCAGCTAAAATTATCTTGCCACTATCCTCGAAAACTAGATCCATAACACCATTTATAATTTTAGTTTCATCAACAAACGAAAACGGCATCTCTTTATCTAACACTTTTGCGGTTTTTAAATTTTGATATGTTTGTGTTTTAGAAAATTTATTTAAAATTTCAAAACTCTCTTTTATTTCTTGCTCGTGTTGTGCAATTTCAAAATTTAAAAACCGCATAGCTTTATATACATCTTTAATATCTATCTGTTCTTTAAAGTTAGAAAGTTCCATTACTTTATGACAAATTTCACCAACAGTTTTCGCCTTTTCTTGATAAATATTTTCCACCACTAATTGTTCCTCTTCCTCGTCTATTAGCGTGCTTGGAGCGATGATGTTTTTTTGTTCTTTAATATCGTCATATTTTTTCACTCTTTTATCCCAAACTTTTTGCCATTCAGTAATATCTAGCGTTTCGTTTTGCTCGGCTGGAGAATTGTGAGTTTTATAAATAAAATCCTGCGGGTTTTTAAAATTAAAATAATTTATTGGAAGTTTAAAACTTCCAAATTCTATATTTTCTTTTTTATTTTCTGCATTTGGATAGGCACTTGCCTTAAATAAAATTTCAGAAAAACTATCCTTGCCAGAATTGATGTTTCCCACTAAAACAAGCCTATCTTTCGCACGAGTTAATGCTACATATAATATCCGTATTTCCTCGAGCAAGCGATGTTTTTTATCCTGCTGTTCAAGATAAGTTAAATTTAAATCTCTTATACTACCAAGTTTTAAACCATGCATATTTTCAGACCAAGAATATAAATGCGACGGCTGTTTTTCAGCAGTTTGTTTGTCTTCTTTACTAATATCTGCCATTATTACAACGGGAAATTCCAAACCTTTGGCTTTATGTACGGTTAAAATATTTACGGCATTAATTCCTTCATCTGATAACGGACTTTCACCTTCTTTTTGCTGTTCTGTAAACTTTTCTAACATTAAAATAAATTTTGAAAGTGTTAAGTTTTGAGTTTCAGATAATTTTGCAGAAATATCAAAAAACTTAAAAATATTAGACAAACTTTGTTCACTATTATAAGCTCGTGTGCAAAGTTCTATAAAGAAAGTTTCGTAGAAAATTTTATTAATTAAATCTTTCAAACTTACCCGTCCGACAAGTTTATTATATTTGGAAAGTAGGGTGTAGAACTCTTTAAGTTTTTTGTTTGTGGAAGGCACTTTAGAAAAATAATTTAATAAATTATTTTTCTTAAAACTATATATATCCTCGTCAGAAAACCCGCCAAAAGGCGACCGAAGTACACCTGTTAAAGAAATTTTGTCGTATGGATTATTTATTGTTTTTAAAACATTAATTAAATCGTTAATCTCTTGCGATTTATAAAAACTTTTATCTTCCTGTACCACATAATTTATTCCGTATCTTTTTAATGCGTCTAAATAAATATAACTTTCTGTTTGACTTCTAAAAAGTATAGCGATATCTTTTAGTTTTATATCTTTTTTATGTTTATCTATCCACACTGCAATTTGTTCTGCTTGGTTGTGGCGAAGGTCTTGCGTTTTTACTTTTTTATCATCAGTATCTATAACTAAAAACTCTACGCTTTTATTTTTAGTGTCTGCTTGCGGGTTTGGGAATATATCCTCGTATTTTGGTTGATACCCTTGATCTTTTTTCATAATTTGTGTGGTTATAAAGTTTGCAGTTTCTACAATTTCCACACTACTTCTAAAATTTGTTTGAAGCAGACATTTCTGCGCACCTTGTGCTTGCATAGTTTGGGTAAAAAAGTCGTATGCAGAAATGTCTGCACCTCTAAAACGGTATATACTTTGTTTTGGATCGCCCACTACAAATAATTTGCCAGCTTCTAATTTTGTTTTTGCAGAACTTACAGAAAAGTTATTTTTCTGTTCGGATAAAAACATAAGTAGTTCGCCTTGCACAGGATCTGTATCTTGAAATTCATCTATTAAAATAGTTTTAAACTTTTCTTTAAGTTCTGCTCGTACTAATTTATTTTGTTTTATTAGGTTTCTGGCTTTAATTAATAAGTCGTCGAAGGAGACCATTTCTTTTTGCAAAATTTCTAACTTAAACTTTTTGCAAAATGGTTTTACTAAATTATATGCTTCTTCTATTAAATGTTGATTTTCTGGATTTATGTTAATTGCAAAATTTATAATTTCGTAAGCTTTAATATAGTCCTTTGAATCCATAGATTTTATTGGCGTTTTACTTGCAGGTTCTAAACTAATATCTTCATACATACCACTTAAAATTTGTTTAGCTAATTTAAGTTTTTCAATAATTTTTCCTTTGGCTTTATCCTCGTATTCTGTAATTATTTCACTTACTTCTTCTGCTTTTTGTTTACATAAACTATCAATAAACTCTTGATGTGAATTTGGAATATAACTTTCCAATTTTGAAGAGCTTAAATAATTAGCGAACTTTTTTATATCTTGTAAATTTATTTCTTTTAATAATGACATCCATTTATTTTCATTGGTAGAATTTTCTGCAAGTTCAACATCTAAAAACATATCCCAATGTTTATCAAACTCGTAATTTTGCAAACTACCATCATCTATTTCTGAAACTGGCGAAATTCCACTTTGTAAGGAATAATTTTTTAAAATATAACTGCAAAAACTGTGTATTGTGCTAATTTGAGCTCTATCTAATTTTTCTAAAGCTTTTTGCGCTCGTAAAATTATATCCTCTGGCTTTTGGTGGAATTTGGTTTTTAAAATACTAATAGTTTCATTATCATCACCATTACCATTAGAAAGTATAAAAATTATTTTTTGAAGCTCGGTAGCTAATCGAATTTTCATTTCTGAGGCGGCTTTTTCGGTAAAAGTTAACGCTACTATTTGGGTAATATCTGTTTCGTCATTTTTCAAAAGCAAAACAATAAGCCGTGCGACAAGCAAAGTGGTTTTACCCGTACCTGCGCCAGCTTCTACTATTAAGTTTTGGGAAAATTCGGTTTTACATATTTCCCGAAATTTTTTATCTTTAAGTTCCATTATTCTTTATACCCTTCTAATTGTTTAAATAAAATACTCTTTTTTGTTCGTGCTAAAGTGGCAGAGGAATTTTTGCGACATATCGACGAAAAATCGCAATATCTACATGCCAAAGATGGTGTGATAAAAAACTTACCTTCTTTAATATATTCAAGCAACATACCTAAATAACTTTTAATTTTATCTTGTAAAACTGTATACACATCTGCGGAAAAAGATTGTTTAAAACTACCCTTTTCTATATTTAAAAAACTTGTTTCTGTAAATTTATAATTTTCGCCCAAAACATTTTCGCAAAGCTCTTTATAAATTACTGGTTGCAAAATATTGCTCTTAAAAATGTTCCTTAAAGAACCTTTTTTGCTCTTCTTATAATCTATAACCCGAAATTCTTTGGTTTCTTTAGAAATATCCACTCTATCGACGATGCCTCGCCAGTTAATACCTTCTAACATTTTGCTTTCTGAAAAGATATCAAGCTCAAATTCTGTGGGTGAAAATTTATTATTTTTTAAATTTGTTTCAATATCTTTTGCTACAAAAGTTTTAATATTTTCTTCCATTTTACCAGCTATCGCTTTCCAAAGTACTGGATAAATTGCAAATTTTTTGGCTATATCTTTATTAAGCTCCACATCTATATGTTTTTGTAAAATTGTTTGATATTTATTGTTTAAAAGTTCGTCAAAAAGTTTATTTACAAAAATTTCTTCGTAAAAACTTTTTAAAATTGTATGGTAAATTGTACCTATATGATTAGGTGCAAGTTCATCTTTTTGCAGAGGATTATCGAAATCTTTTATCTTTAAAATTCTGTTTAAGAAAAACTTCATAGGACAGCTAGAAATTTCTTCCATCGCGCTGGCAGAAAAACCTTTGGTATTAATTTTTTCAAATGCTTCTGACATATCCCTAACTTGTCCGTCGTACTTTGAAAGTGGTGAAAAATATTGGCTGATTTCCGATGATAAATTAAATTTTTGTTTAAAACTATCGTCCATAATACCAAGTTCTTCAAATTTTTGTTTTGCATCTTGCAGGGTGGAAGATTTTAATAAAATTTCTTTTTTATTTAATAAATTTTTTGGATAGAAAGAATATTTTTCTAAATTTCTTCTTGGTATTTTTGCAGTAATATCTTCTAATTTCACACCGCATGCTCTTGCGAGTTCTAATAAATAGGTACTAAATGTCAGGCTTTTACCGTCGATACTAGAGCGTTGATAAATACAAACTAATTTTTCTTGGCAGGAAATTGAAAGTGCAAAGAGTAATTTTTCTTCAAGGTATCTATCTAACTTTTCTGTTACCCAAAAGCCAAGCGAATCGCGAAGGGTACGGCGATATTTATCTTGTAAAAACGGATCTTCTTTTACTAGCACTGGAAAACTTTTTTCGTTTAAGCCAAGTAAAATAACCGCTTTAAATTGCATACCACGAGAGGATAGAACATCTAAAACCTGAACCCCGTTATCGGCAGAAGATACAAAAGATATTTGTGTGTTTTTTAGACGATACTCCAGTTCTTGCAAAAATTCGTTTTCTTTGGCTTCTTTGCGAATTTTTGCATAATCTTTAATTTCTAAAAGTGAAGTTTCCACCTTTTCCCAAATTTCTTGCTCTGCTACGGAAAATGCTTCAAAATTTATATTATCTTTTAAAACATTCATCGCTTTTTCGCTCTTCTGTTCCCAACTTTCTGGTTTGCTTAATGCAGTTAATTGCTTTTTTAAATTTTGAAGCCATAAAACAAATTGTTTATCGTCGATATCTTGCCAATTTGCAATACCATAATTTACACAACTTTGCGAAATTATTGATACCCATTTATTTTTATTTTTAAAATAACTACTTTGGATAACAGACAAAATATCTTCTTTAGAAAAATTATTTTCCGATAATTTCAAAATACTTAAAACAAAACTGCCAAGTGGATGCATTGCTAAATTATCTTTCAAAATACAATTTATTGGTATTTTGTTTTGAGAAAATATGGTAAAAATATCGTTTTTATATTCGCCAAGACTATGTGCTATTACGGCGATATCTTGAAAGTTATAATTTTTAGTTTCTACAAGCTCTAAAACTTTTTTACAGGCAGAATTAATTTCGTCCTTTACACCAGAAACATTTATAACTTCTATGTTTTTACTGGCTTTTTGTTTAGCTTTATCGTCTGAATTTTCAATACTAAATAAATTACTAATACAACTATCTAATGCTAGGTTATCGTAATTTGGTTCTAAATTTTTAGAAGTTTTAGCTTTTGATAATATATTGGAATTAAAAAGTTTTTCACAAAATTTATAGGATTGCTTCTCCTTTATATATGGAAAGAACACCGCTGTTTTGTGATTATCCACTACACTTGAAAAAGAATCTAACTGAAGACCAGTAAAATCGTAAAAACCATAAAAAATTATTTTTTTAAAACCTGCAAGATATGTAGACTTTGGAATTTGGGCTAAAACATCTTCAAAAAATTGTTTGTAAGAACGGAAACCTTCCACTTTCGCTGTTTGCTCTATATATGCCAAATATATTTGGTTAAGCCATAATATATAGGAATTGTCCTCTTTGCTACCAAAAAGCCCTTCTTCAGCAGAATCTGCCACTGTTTTAGCATCTACCCCACTATCTATCATATCCCTTAAAGTAGCCTTTATACCCTGAGAAAAACCTTTCACATTAGCTTGTTTGAAATTAACAGAGGATAAAATTTCTTTGACAATAAAATCCTGCAAGTTTTTATCTTTTAAAAGTGGTTTTTTGTCTATACCGAGTTCTCTGTCAACCGCAAAAAACAAACCCGAAAGATTGGTGAAGAATATATTGGAAATTACCCCCTGTGAATGGGTAATTTCCCTACGCAAATAGCTACCCAGCCTGCCTGACGGGGTTATAATTAAAATTTTATCAAGCGGGTTTGTTTTTTGCGTTTCCAGATAGTGCAAAAATTCCTGCTCTAGGCTATTAAAATTTCCGTAGAAGAGTTCCATAGAAGTTCCTTACAATTTATCTATAAAATGATATTATATCTTATAGTTTAGCAAATACTAGCTATTCCAAATAATATAAGGGAGACAATAATGAACGAAAACAATCCAGAAAACAAAATAAGAAAATTAATACCTAACAAATCCATATTAATAGTACCTATAGTTGTTTTTATTATAGTTTTACTAACGAAACCATTGGCAGACTTTTATGTATCATGGTTATGGTTTGCAAGTGAAGGGTTTTTATCGGTATTCACAAAAAGCATATTAACAAAAATATCGGTAGGTGCAATATTTTTTGCAGTATCCTTTGGTATTTTATATTTAAACTTACAAATTTTAAAAAAGTTTAAATCTTCAGATACAAAAATTATCAAAAATGACATTTTAGCTTTTGATGGCAAACCAGAAGGCTTTGCTATGATAAACAAAGCCATTTTTTGGGTTATAATTTTTGTAGCTATATCAACGGCAATGCAAGGCGCATCGCATTGGGATAAAATTTTGGCATTCTTTAATCAATCATCCTTCGGCTTGGCAGACCCTATATTTGCAAAAGATGTCGCCTTCTATATATTCACCCTCCCAATTCTAAACTTATTAAGTTTATGGCTTGGTGGAATAATAGTTTTTGCAGTATTAATATCGCTTGCCTATTACATTTTCTGTGGTAATTTACAATACAACCCCGGTGTTGAAACTTATATGCCACAAAAACCAAAAACACATTTGTTTATTTTGCTTGGTCTGTTTTTCTTTCAAAAAGGGTTTGGTTATTTTATAAAGAAATTTACCTTCCTGTTTAAATCCCAACAAGGTTATATAGAAGGTGTTTCTTATACACTAGATAAAATCACAATACCTGCTTATACTTTGATGTTATCCTTATCTGTTGTTATAGGTATTATGTGTTTGATTTATGCCTTTAGAGATAGTCAGAAGGATTATAAAATACCAGTATTTGGTTTTATAGCAATAATAGTAATCGGGCTTCTTGGCACAAGTTTTATACCATCAGTAGTGCAAAGTATAAAAGTTAGACCTAATGAAATCACATTGGAAAAACCTTATATTGAAAACAATATCACACTGACAAGAAAAGCATTTAATGTAGACAATATTAAAGCAAAAAACTTTATGCCAAAAGAAGATTTGGTGTTAAGGGATATCAATAAAAACAAAGCAACATTAGACAATGTAAGACTTTGGGATTATAAACCTTTACTTGCCACCTTCTCTCAGCTTCAAGACATAAGAACCTACTATTCGCTACACGATGTTGATAACGACAGATACACAGTAAACGGCAAATACAGACAGGTGATGATATCTGCCAGAGAGTTAGATTATTCCCGTATACCAAACAAAACCTGGGTTAATGAAAAGCAACTTTACACACACGGTTACGGACTTGTTATGGGCTTTGTAAATGAATTTACACCAGAAGGTTTGCCAAATTTAAAAGTAAAAAACATTCCACCAACAAATTACAAAAACTTGAAAGTGGATATCCCACAAATTTATTTTGGTGAACTTTCTTCAGACTATGTTGCAGTAAATACAAAATTAGAAGCATTGGATTATCCATCAGGCAACAAAAACATTTCTGCAGAATATAAAGGCACTGGTGGAATAGAAATAAAAAGTTTGTTTAGAAAATTAATATTTGCATTAAAATATCAAAACTTTAAAATTTTATTTTCTACAGACATCACTGCATCAAGTAGATTTTTAATTAACAGAAATATAAAACAAAGAGTACGAACAGTAGCACCTTTCTTAACATACGATCAAGACCCTTATATCGTACTTTCTGAAGGTAAAATTTATTGGATTATCGACGCATTTACAACAAGTAAAAACTTTCCATATTCTTCCCCTGTAAAGCTTGATAATAAGAAAATAAATTACATCAGAAACTCTGTAAAAATAGTGGTAGATGCTTATAATGGCACAATGGAATTTTTTGTCAATGATAAAAACGACCCTATTGTTGAAACATACAGCAAAATATTTCCAAAATTATTTAAACCTATGTCAGAAATGAATGCAGATTTAGTATCGCATTTAAGATATCCGCAAACATTATTTAGTGTTCAAGCGGCAATATATCAAAAATATCATATGCAAGATGCACAGGTATTTTATAATCAGGAAGATCTTTGGACAATCCCTAAACAAATAATGGACGGCAAACAAATACCAATGGTTCCTTATTACACTATTATGAAATTTCCTGATAGTAAAAAAGAGGAATATATTTTAATGTTGCCATATACACCATCTCAGAAAGATAATATGATAGCTTGGATGGCAGCCAGAAGCGATGCTCCAAATGTAGGTGAATTAATGGTCTATCAATTCCCTAAAGAAAAATTAATTTACGGACCAATGCAAATTGAAGCTAGAATAGATCAAGACCCTGTTATCTCTCAACAATTTAAGTTGTGGGAAAGACAAGGTTCTAGGATAATTCGTGGTAGTTTGATGGTAATACCTGTAAAAGATTCCTTGCTTTATATAGAGCCAATCTACTTGCAGGCAGAAATTTCTAAAATACCAGAGCTTCGCCGAATTATTGTTGCTTATGGCGAAAAAATTGCAATGGAAAAAAGTTTAGACGAAGCTTTAATAAGAGTTATAACAGGTTCAAAAAGTAATTTAGCAACCAATGGTTTTGAGTTTAAGGATAGTGAAGATAAAATCGCATCAACATCTAAAGAAGCCTTAAACCTTTTTAACAAAGCACAACAACAAATGCGAAATGGTGACTATGCAGGTTATGGCGAAACTATTAAACAACTCTCTAATGTATTAAACGAACTTGCAGGCGCAAATGCAGGAGAATAAATGGACTTTATTCAGGCAATAATATTAGGCTTAGTACAAAGTTTAGGCGAGTTTTTGCCAATATCAAGCTCTGCCCATCTTGTGCTTATGCCATATGTTGCTGGCTGGGAGTATCAGGGACTTAGCTACGATGTTTTATTGCATTTTGCCACCCTACTTGCTGTGCTTGGCTATTTTTATAAAGACTGGCTTAAAATTATTAAAGATGGATTCACACAACCCAAAACTAAAGACGGCAAAATGCTGTGGCTCCTTGCAGTCGCCACAATACCCGGTGCTTTGGCAGGATACTTTCTGCATGATATGGCAGAACAAGTTTTTAGAAATCCAATAATGATATCAATTTGTTTAATGGTTTTCGCCATAGTATTATTCTTGGCAGATAGAAAAGTGGGCGACAATAAATCAAGCTTTTTGACATTCAAAACCGCAATAATAATTGGTTTAGCACAAGCATTGGCTATAATGCCGGGTGTATCTCGTTCTGGGATAACCATTACAGCTTGTTTAATTTTAGGTTTTGCAAGACCACAAAGTGCAAGAATATCTTTTTTACTTTCCGCACCGATAATTTTTGGTGCAACGGTGTTTGAACTTCGCAACTTTTCGTTTGAATCGTTGACAATGCCAATGGTTGTAGGATTTTTGACAGCACTTATAGTTGGTTTTTTAGCGATAAAATTTTTAATGCATTTTGTGAAAACTCATAGCTTCAATATATTCGTAATTTACCGAATAATTTTAGGCATATCAATAATATTATTTTACTTACAAAATGTATCATAAAGATAAAGTACTATAAACAAAGCCGAACTTGCACGTGCAAGTTCGGCTCTTTAATTAGAAAGTTAACTATTAAGCTTTATTTTTTATTCTTTTTTACAGTATCCCTTAAAAACTCTTCTACAATTCCCTTAGCTCCTAACCCAACAGACACACCAAATGCGATACCAAATGCGCCCATCAATATTAGAATTATGGAATTTACTAAAGGTAATGCTATACCAATTTCTTCTAAAGCCATTAAGATTGCAAATACTATAATCGCTATATTTACACCTTCTGCTAGAATGAAACCCGCTTTTAGGTTATTTACTTTTGCTGAACTTCTCAAAATATTACTTATAAATTTACCAAACAATAAACCAGCAAAAATTATCACTATACCTACAAATAAGTTTGGTAACCAGTTAAGAAATAATTGTAAAAGTTCGCCGATGATATTTAATCTCATTACTTCTGCGGCTGCAACGATAAACACTATCATTATTACCCATGTAGCAATAAAAGATAATACCACAGTTGGGGATTTACCAAAACCTACTCTTGTGAATAGTTCATTAATACCTAGCTTGGAGGTAGCTTCATCTAGTTTAATTCTATTTAAAATAGCTTTTATTGCGCTTCCTATCCACCTGGAGAGAAAGAGTCCCACTATTAAGAGAATTAAACCCCAAATTATACCTACAAGCGCTACGCTTACTTTGTCCCAAATGCCTATAAAAGACGCTTTGAACACTTCAAACATTTCTGTCATTATTTCCATTAGATGCCTCCTAAATTATTTTCTAGTTTATTGTAGCAAAATATTAACTATTATTTCATTATATTGCTAAAATATTATATATGAGTGATATTCAATACCTAAAAGGCGTAGGACCTAAACGAGCAGGATTGCTAGAAAAATTAGACATTAATTTCGCAAGAGATTTACTGCACTACTACCCCCGTGCTTATCAGGACAGGCAGTTAAATACTCCCGTGTCTGATTTTAAGAAGATAGATTTTTATATTGCTAAAACAAAAGTTATCCGCACACAATTTATACCAACAAAAAATATCACAATTTTTAAGGCATTCTTACAAGAACTTCCAACTGGCGAAATGATAGAAGCCAGCTGGTTTAAAAGAAGAACCTTTAGTTACGATCCATTTAAAAAAATTAAAGAAGATTTTGTGGCAGACGAAATTTTATGGATAATCGGACGAAAAGATAGCAAATACGCACTTTCCACAAACAAAATTTCGGTAGACGAATATTATAAAGATACAGATGAAGTTGCACCACTTATCCACATAAACCGTTTTGTACCAGTTTACGCATTAACACATGGTTTAAGCCCAAAAATTTTCAGAGAGATAGTGTATAATGCAATAAATTCCCAGGTAAAATTAGAAAAAGAAACTATCCCCGAAAAACTGCTTAAAAAAAGAAAATTTTTGGGTATAGAAACAGCTGTAAGAAATATCCACTTCCCAAATACTTTGCTAGAACTTTCAAAAGCAAGAGAACGAGCTATTTATGAAGAATTTTTATTACTTTCAACAGCTTTAACAATAAAACGAAAACAAAATAAAGAAACTAAAAAAGCATATAATTATAAAATTAAGAAACATTTACTTACCCCTTTCAAAGAAGGCTTGGGATTTACTTTAACATCATGCCAAGTAAAAGTTATTAACGAAATTTTTAAAGATATGATGCATCAAAAACCAATGCTTCGTTTACTTCAAGGCGATGTAGGTTCTGGTAAAACGGTGGCAGCACTTTCGGCAATTTTATTGGCTGTTGAAAATAAATATCAAACAGCATTTTTAGCACCTACAGAAATCTTGGCAGAACAACATTTTATGACAATGAAAAAATTTCTTAACGGATTAGATGTCAATTTTGAAATTTTAACATCCAAAACCACA
>JABHZW010000007.1 GCA_018656005.1 Candidatus Pseudelusimicrobium marinum
ACCAACTAATGACCCGCCAATCATTTGTTTGGCTTTGCCGATTTGACCGGCGGCTCCACCGGCGGTTAGCCAGGTTATTCCACCGATAGCTATCATTACTGTTGCGAGAATACCGGTTAGACCGATGGCGAATTTGTAAAATCCGGAAATATAAGTCGCAAGAGCCACCCCTTTACCATCAACACCAACAATATCTATTCCCGGAATTTTAACTGCCGGTGTAAAATCTATTGATTTTGTTTGTATCTTACTTGGTAAAATATCTGGAGATGCACTATATGTGCAAACTTTTTCTCCAGGGCATAGAATAATAGGGCATATTTTTGGCAAACAAAAAACATTAGCGCCTTCACATTCAGAATTATTTTGACAACTCTCACCAATTGCCGCTGCCGAAACATCAGCCCCAATAAAAAATTGAAGACAAAATAAAAATAATAAAAAAATGATTGTTTTTTTGTACATAAAAAATACTTTACCCAACAAATTTAACTTTGCTATCTCTTTTTTTCACTAGCTCGATAATTCTCTCGAAAGTCTTTCCGGTTATGTCTCTTCCTCCCAGACCAACCACAAAACTTTGAATTTTTGGTTTGCTGTTTCGCAGTCCTTTTTTAATGTTATTTCCGAGTGCCTTTATTTCAGTGGCTAAAACTCCTTCTTCTCCCAAAGAAATGCTTTTGTCTAAAACTGCGATATACTTGGCTTTGTTTATTATTTTAATGATATCTTCAGCTGGTAATGGCCTAAAACTTCTGATTTTTAAAACTCCGACTCTACCTTTACTATTATCCACAAAATCCTTAACGGTCCCAATCATTGACCCCATGCCAACAAAAATAACCTCCGGATTTTTCGCTCCGTAATATTCCACTAAACCGGTATCAACAACATCAACTTTCGACTTTATAGACTTTATGGACTTTCGACTCTGTTCCCATTTTTCCATCTCTTTTTTAATTAACTCTTGGCTACCCGCAATCTCGTCGTGCAATTCTTGTCTTATCCCCATATAATGCTCCGGGGTGGCGAAATTTCCTAGAGTTATCGGATCTTTAACATCTAGATATGTTCCTTTTTTAGGTTTATATTTTGGTAAAAATTTATTTACTTGGGCTTGCGTTGGTAAAATCACCGGTTCGTAAGTGTGAGTTAAAACAAAACCATCCACATTCACCATTACCGGTACTTGAAGTTTTTCCGCTATTTTATAGGCAACCACATGTAAATCAACTGCTTCCTGGGAATTTTCCGCAAAAAGCATTATCCAACCAGCATCCCGCACGGTCATTGCGTCTTGGTGGTCGTTCCAAATTGTGATTGGTGCTGAAACTCCTCGGTTAGCGCAAGTTAAAACAATCGGCAATCGCATTCCGGCGATATTAAACAAAACCTCTACCATCAAAAGCAATCCCTGCGAACTGGTAGCTGTATAAGTTCTAACTCCGGTAGCTGACGATCCTAACACAATTGAAGCAGCCGCAAATTCACTTTCCGCGCGCACATATTCATAGTCGGCCTTTCCATCGGCCTTTAGCTTAGCCAAATCCTCAACAATATGAGTCTGCGGAGTAATCGGATAAGCACTTACCACGGCTGGCTTAATAAGCCTAATTATATTTGCTATTGCGTTAGAGCCTTCTAGTATTTGTTTCATAAAATTATTTATCTAATTGCATAATTATTGCCTTAGCTGGACAATTTTCAGCGCAAATTCCACAGCCTTTGCAATATTTTAAATCAGATTGATAGTATATTTTTCCGGATTTATTTTTTTTCTTTTTTTTGTTGGGATAACAGATATTTTCCGGGCAGACCAAATTACACATATTGCAAGCAATACATTTTTCATGTAAAAACTTTGGAACATAAGTCCGCCATCCACCGGTTTTATTTTTTCTAGTTGTTCCGGGTTTAACCGCTAATTTATATTTCATAAGCATATTCTACCGCCCTTATATTTTTCTTTAAAATTTCTCCTTTAAATTTATCCTTTAAAGCTTTGTTAATTGACTCTGCTTTAATTAACCCTGAAAATTTGGCAAAAAATCCTAACATTACCGTGTTTATTATTGGTTTACCTAAAATCTCCAAGGCTATTTTTGTTGCCGATATTGTAGCGATATTTTTTGTTGGTACAGGACAGCCTGTTTTAAAAATATCTTCAAGCTTTTTATCGGAATTTATAATTACTTTGGTATCTTTTTTTATTCCTTTAAAAACATCAACAACACTTAAAAGACTATCGTCCTGAACAACGATAATATCTGGCTCATAAATCTGAGAGCGTAGCTTTATCGGTTTATCGCTAATTCTAGCATAAGCCTCAATCGGCGCCCCTCTTCTTTCCACGCCAAAATTAGGAAAAGCCTGCGCTTCAAACCCCTCATAAAAAGCCGCCATAGCAATAAGCTCAGCCGCAGTAACAACCCCCTGACCACCACGACCATGAATACGTATTTCAATCATAGTTTTAAATTATTAATCTTTTTGTTGGACTTTATAAACATTATATTATACAATAGACTTATTGCATAATAAACTATGTTACGAAATTTCCTCAAAATATGGGGATTACAGTAATAGCTTATTATGCAATAAGTCTATTATAACATATAAAAAATTAAACTCAAAACTATGGATAACTTAAAAGAAAAAATCTTAAACGATTTAAAACAAGCTATGCAGTCCGGGGATGCAAAAAAGCGAGATACTCTTCGTATGTTAACGTCTGCGATTAAAGACGAAGAGATAAAACAACAAAAACGTGAACAAGGGTTAAATAACGATGAAGTTATTTCTGTTGTTGCTCGTAGTTTAAAACAAAGAAAAGATTCAATCACTGAATATGAAAAAGGCGGTCGAGAAGATTTAGCAGAGATAGAAAAACAAGAAATTAAAATTTTACAAATCTATATGCCTGAACAGCTAAGTATAGAAATTGTTCAAGAAGAAGTAAAAAAAATAATTCAAGATCTAGGAGCAATAAGTAAGGCTGACTTTGGAAAAGTAATGGGTACAGCCATGGCAAAACTAAAAGGCAAAGCTGATGGACAAATAGTCAAACAAGCAGTGGAAAAAGAACTAAACGCTTGACTAAAACCCTAACTTTTGATAACCTAAGAAGGTATTTTAAATTAATTGTTACTTAGATATTTAAATGTAAATATGCTTAAATGCTTATATGTTTAAATGTTTATATGAATGTTTATGTCTAAATTTTTTACAATCCTACAACTGGTAAGTGCGCTATTATTGGTTGTCACAATTTTAATGCAACAAAGAGGTTCGGGGCTATCCGGTTTATTCGGAGGTTCGGGAGATGTTTACAGATCTAAGAGAGGAGCAGAAAAAATGTTATTTATTACTACTATTGTTTTGGCTGTGTTATTTCTGGGATCAGGAGTAGCTAACCTTATTTTTTAACAAAATATTCTGTGGATAAAATAAAACTGCTTATAATATCTGTGAAAAATAGAATAAATAATATTTGGGATAAATTAAGCGGAAAATTCTCTTTCAAAAAAAAAAATTCTATCTTACAAGGGACTCTTGATAAGAAACTTGTTTTTAATTTGTCAAAATCTTATATTCCAAGCCCAAAACAATTAAAAAAAATACCTCAATTTTTGTCTGTTAAAGAAAAAAGGATTATACAGACTCTTGTAACTGTTATTTTTCTTTGTTTTTGTTTTTGGGGAGTTAACTTTTATTTTACTCATATTAAAATTGTTCCTAAAATCGCCGGAAACTATACAGAGGGCGTTGTAGGCAGTCCGCAATACATAAACCCTCTTTTTTCTTTAGATAACGATGTAGACTCTGACCTTGTTAAGTTGATTTTTTCCGGACTTTTAAAATACAATAGCGAAACAAAAGAATTAGACCCTGATTTATGTAAAAGTTACGAAATCAGCGAAGATCAAAAAACATACACTTTTTATCTTCGTGATAATCTATTTTGGCACGATGGAGAGTCTCTAACAGTAGATGATATAATTTTTACCATAGAACTGGCTAAGTTGGAAAAAGTTAAAAGCCAAATAGGAGAGATTTTCAGAGGAGTAATAATTGAAAAAATTAACGATTCAACGATTAAATTTACCTTAAACGAACCTTTTGCTCCGTTTTTATCTATGATAGATTTTGGAATTTTACCAAAACATATCTGGGAAGATGTAAATTTAAATAATATTAATTTAGCTGAATACAATCTAAAACCAATCGGGTCAGGGCCATATAAGATTAAAACCAGGACAATAGACACAGCCGGAAACATAAAATCATATGTTTTAACGATTAACGATAAATACTACAAAAATACCCCTTTTGTTGAAACCTTGACTTTTAATTTCTATTCAGGCTATAATGAAGCGGTTGAGGCTTTAAAAACAAGATCAATAGAAGGATTAAGCTTTATTCCTCTTGCAATGGAAGAAGAATTAGCAGAAAGAGAACATTTACAATACTTCCCTCTTGTTATGCCTCAGTATATGGGAATATTTTTTAATCAAGAAAAGCAAGAATTTTTAAAAGATAAAAACATTAGAGAGGCTCTTACAATTGCTATTCCAAAACAAGAATTAGTAAATAATGTTTTAAACAGCAAAGCTAATATAATTGAAGGTCCAATAATAAAAGAAAACTGGATAATAAATAGTACCTCAACTGAATTTAACATTAATAAAAGTAAAGAATTAATTGAAAAATCTAAATTTGAAAAAGGAGAAGATGATGAATTTTATAAAAAAGAAGTAACTGTTGATGATGAAAAACAAGAAAAAGAATTATCTATCTCCATAACTGCTGTTAACTCTTTAAAAAATTCAAAAATACTTGAACAAATAAAAGAATACTGGAAACAAATCGGGGTAAAAACAGAGATAAATTTAGTTGAAGTTTCAGAGATAAAAAATCATATTGAAGAGAGAAATTATGAAGCCTTGCTTTACGGAGAGATAACCGGGCTTGATCCGGATCCGTATCCTTTTTGGCATTCTTTACAAAATCAAAAATTAGGCTTAAACTTAGCCGGATTTAGCAATAAAGAAGTAGACGAATTACTGGAAGAAGCCAGAGCAACAAATGATGAAGAAATAAGAAAAGAAAAATACCAAAAATTCCAAGAAATCATCCAGGAAGAAAAACCAGCCATCTTTTTATACCAGCCAATCTATAACTACACTATTGACAAAAATATAAAAGGTGTAAAAATATCCACTATAATTAACCCCAGCGACAGATTTGCGAATATCAATAAATGGTACATAAAAACAAAAAAAGAATTTAATTGGAAATAATAAATCAGGGTCTGCTGACAAGAGCGCTTTCGTAGCGAGATTGCTCTTGTTAGGAGATCCTAACACGGGGGCGTAGCTCAGCTGGTTAGAGCGCCTGCCTGTCACGCAGGAGGTCGAGGGTTCGAGTCCCTTCGTCCCC
>JABHZW010000005.1 GCA_018656005.1 Candidatus Pseudelusimicrobium marinum
ATTACTGGTGTAGTTTTTGCAGCTTTGTTTGAATGTATATTTTTTAAAAAGCTACCATCAAAATATTTGATAGTAGCTTTTGGTTTTTTTCTTATCGGAATAAAAATATTATTTAGTTAATGCGAGTCGCATCCCCTCTTTTTTTTTGTGACCACATAACACGAGCATTGTTATTGCTTCATATATTCTGTCTCGCCTAAACACCGGCACTTAACCTATCTGCTAAAATTCTTGGCAATTTTGCTTTTCTGATTTTTTCCTGAGCACTTGCTACAGGATATTTAACTCTAATAAGTCTAAATGTGTGCTTAACGCTATCGTAAATACCAAAACATGCTTTTGGATTATTATCTCTTGGTTGTCCTACGGAACCTGGATTTATCATATACCTAGTATTCTTTTTAAGTTCTATTGTGGTATCGTCGCCGTCTATTATCATAACTTCTGGGAATTTGTTAGCTTTACTGTAAATCATTATTGGCATATGAGTATGTCCTAAAAAACATATATTACCGCTCCATTTATCTCTGTTAACTTCAAATTGTTCGGCTGAAAGCAAATACTCTCTGAACGGATCTGTAAAAGAACCGTGTACCGCCCAAAAAGCTTTACCTATATGGATAGTTTTGAAAGTTGATACAAATTCTAAACTTTTAGGACTGAGAAATTTTTTGGCATACAGAATACTTTGAATAGCAGCTGAACTGAACCAAGAAAACATATTAGGATCTAACAAGGATATATCATGATTACCCATTATACCAGTAAAATTTTTAAGTTTCATTAATGCCTGAGCACATTTTTCAGACTCTGCACCATAGCCAACTAAATCTCCACAGAAAAAATATTTTTCTATTTTTAGTTCTTTGGCTTTTGCTAAGACACATTTTAATGCATCGTAGTTTCCATGTATATCAGAAAATATTGCGTACTTCATATTCTGGGAGAACCCCCTTCTTTTTTAAACTTTCTACATAACACCTGTTTTGTTTTCACCTTATTCTTTTCTGAAAGAAAAGAAAGCACTGCCCACTAAACGAAAGTTTCTTGTTTTTCTTTTTCTGGCACTTCTGTGCCAGTAAATTTTTCGGAAGCTTCTTTAAGCCCAACGCTCATCAACTTAGATACACCAGACTCTTGCATAGTTATTCCATATAAAATATCTGCCACTTCCATCGTTCGCTTATTATGTGTCACCACAATAAACTGAGTATTGCTTACAAATTGTTTTAACAAACCAACAAACCTTTCAATATTTGCTTCGTCTAATGGTGCATCGGCTTCGTCCAAAATACAAAATGGCGATGGGTTTGCCCTAAAGAAACTAAATAGTAAAGATAATGCTGTTAATGCTTTTTCGCCACCAGATAATGCCGAAATATTTTGAAGTTTTTTGCCCGGCGGTTGCGCCACAATATCTATACCAGTTTCTAACATATCCTCTGGTTCTGTTAAAACTAAATCTGCTTCGCCACCGGTAAATAGTACTTGATAGATATCTTTAAAGTGTCCTCGCACCACATCAAATGTAGCTTTAAAACTTTCTTTAGTTGTTGCATTTATTTTAGATATTGCCTGTTTCAAATCTTGTTTAGCTTGATTTAAATCTTCCATCTGACTTATTAAGAAATTATTTCTTTCTGTTAATGCATCGTATTCTTCTGGTGCTGTCATATTTATAGCACCCATATTTTCTATTCTTTTTCGCATCATTTTAATTCTATCGTGGTCTATACCCACATCTTTAAATTTGTTTTGAGCTTCTTCTAAGCTAAGTTCCCATCTTTCTTGCAAGTTATTAATAATTTCTGTTCGTCTTCTTTTATTGTTGGAAATATCATTTTCTAAATCGTGCAATTTAATTTCTAAGCGAGAATGTTTTGTTTTGGTTTCGTTTAAGTTTGTATTTTTTTGTTCGTATTCATTCCTCATTTTTTCAAGGTCTTCTTTAAGTTGATTTTCCGAAACTTCGCTTTTTGCGAGTTTATCCCGCTCTGTATTTAGACTTTTTTCAGAGGATACTTTCTCTTCCTGAAGTTTTGTTATTTTTTCATTAGATTCAAAAGCTCTGTCTTGTCTTTTCTTGGTAGAATCTTTTATATTGTTAATTTCTATTTCTGCACCTTTAAGGTCTAGCTCGTTATTTGCTTTTAACATTTTGGCTTCATATAGTGCAGAATTTTTTTGTTCTAATTCTTTTTTAACTGCTGAAAGCTGTTCGTTAAGTTGTAATTTTCTATCTCTTAGTTTACCTGTATTAGAGGACAATTCCTCTTTTGTAGAAGACATTTGAGATATATTGTTTTTAATTTCTTCAATATTCTTCTTTCTATTATTAATATCTGTTTCTATTCTTTTTTTATCATCTTCTACTACAGATAAAATTTCTGAAGAATTTTTAACTTGTTCTTTTTTATTACCAATTTCGCCAACTAAAGAGTTTACAGATACATGTGCATTATTTACTTCATCGTTAATATTTTTTATTTTTGAAGAGGTCTCTTCAATTTTTAAATTGTTTTGTTCTATTTTATTTAAGATATCTTTGGTAGAAACTTCTTTAGCTACAATTTCTTCTTTTAAGTTTTCGTCTTTCCAGTAATTGTCCTCTGTTTTAACGGTGTCTGCACCTGCAGAAACCCAAAAACTTGTTTTTACCTGTCTTCCGCTAGCTTGATACCCATCTAATAAATGATTAACAAGAGGTTCTACACTAGGGTCAAATTTTAATTGATTTTTTAAATCTTGATTCACATTTTCAGCTTGTGGCACCGCCGATAAAACCAAAAATCTACATCTTGCTTTTTTATTACTATCTAGGGCTTTTACAGCTTGATTGACGGTATCGAAACTATCACAAACCAAGCTATCTAAATATTTACCAAAAATTTCTTCTACCAGAAATTTTTGGCTACCTTCAGCTTTAACTAAATTCCTTAAAACATCTTTAACACCTGGTATGTTTTTTTCTCTTACAGTTTTTGCACCTAGCCAATAAGGGTCTTGCTCGCCCTGTTTTTCTAATACTTGAACTTTTGCTTCAAGCGAAGCTTTAAATGTTTTAGCTTCGGACAGATTATCCTGTAAATCCTCTGCATTTTTCTTTAAATTTTTGGTTTCTTGCTCTAAATTTTCAAGCTCTTTTTGTTTGTTTGATAAATTATTTTTGGAATCTTGAAGTTTATTTTCTAAATCTTTTATTTCTTGGTTAAAAATATTTTCTTTATCTAAATGTTTTTGTTTATCTTTATCTAAGTTGGCTAAATTTTGTTGTTGATGAGTAATGGAAGATTCTTCAAGCGAAACATTATTATTATATTCCATTTCTTTTTGTGTAAGTTTTAAAATTTCGGAAGAACCAATTTCAAAATCTTTTTCAGTTTTAGAAAGCTCTTCTTCCTGTGTTCTTATTTGCTGAACTTTTTGATTATACTCTTCTTGTATAGGTTCAAGTTTTGCAGATGCTTCTTCTAATTTTGTTCTAAGTTCTGTAATTTTTGGCTCAAGCTCTGCCATTCTTCTCTCGCCAAGTGTATCTTCTTCCTTCGAGGTAGAAATCTGTTTAGAAAGCTCCTCTACCATATTTTCACAATTCTTAATATTACCTTCAAGCAAACCTATTTGATATTTTACACTGGCAGTTTCTTGACTAATTTTACCAAGCTCTGCTTGTTTATGTGTTAAGTTTAAATTTAATGCAGAGGTTTCGCCTTCAAGTGCGGAAATTGTTGTTTGAAAATCTGTAATCTCTTTTTTTACAGGTTCAAATTCTGTATTATTTTTAGCAATTTTTTCTTCATAATCTTTTACAGAAGAAAGTGAAATTGCAACTTCGCTACCCTTTAGCTCATCTCTATATTTTTGGTATAAGCGGGCTTTTCGTGCCTCGCTATCTAATTTTTTAATTTGTTCTGCGATAAGAGCTACGGTATCTGAAAGTCTACCAAGATCTAAATCTACTTTTTCTAATTTTCGTTCCGCTTCGTCTCTTTTGCTTTTATATTTTGATACCCCGGCAACCTCTTCAAACATTTCTCGTCTTTCAAATGGATTGGCAGATAGTATTCTTTCTATACCACCTTGGTCTATTATGGCATAACCTTCTCCGCCGATACCAGTATCTAAAAACAAGTCCCTAATATCTCGAAGTCGGCATTGAACTTTGTTTAAAAAGTATTCAGACTCGCCCGAACGAAATATTTTTCTTGAAACTACAACTTCATTAAAATCTATAGCAAGTTTTCTTTCCGAGTTATCAAAGGTCATACTAACTTGCGCCATATTTGAGGCAGGTCTTTTCATTGTGCCGTTAAAAATAATATCTACCATACTGGAAGAACGAAGTTGTTTCCAACTCATTTCACCAATAGCCCACCTTACGGAATCTATTATATTAGATTTTCCGCAACCATTAGGACCAACAACACAAGCAATGCCTGGTTTTAAGGTTAGTTTTGATTTTTCAGCAAAAGATTTAAATCCTACAATCTCAATAGCTTTTAAGTACATCTTTTTTTCTTGCCTTTATGAAGTTATTTATTAATAATATAGTTTATATGATACCATTTAGCCGAATTTTTTTAAAGTTTGGTTTTTGTATACATATCGTACATTATTATAGACCCCGCAGAAGCCGCATTTAAGCTATCCGTACCTTCTACTTGAGGAATACTTATCAAATTGTCGCAATGTTCCTTGGTTTTGTATCTCAAACCATACCCTTCAGAACCTATTATAAGCAATGCCGGTGTTTTATAAGTAGCTTTTGTGACAGGTTCGCCTGTCATATCTGCACCATAAATACTAAAACCTTGTTCTTTAAGTTCCAAAATAACAGAGTTTAGATTATTAGCTTCTACTATTTTAATTTTTTCTATCATACCACTTGCAGCTTTGTAAACCGTTGGTGTTAAGCCCACGGTTCTTCTTTGTGGTAAAACAATAGCATCAAAACCAAGACATGCTGCCGAACGAATTATAGAACCCAAATTTTGAGGGTCTGTCATTTCATCTATTGCTAACCAAAGTGCATCTTTTGGCTCGTTTCCGTTTTTTAGACTGGTCAAAATATCGTTAAATTTCATTAAGCTAATTTTTTCTACCCGAATTATAACGCCTTGATGGTTTTGTTTTTTAGATAGAGTTTCCATCATTTTACTTTCTACTCTTTCAATTTTTACATTATTTCTTTTAGCAAGCCGTACGATTTCTTCTACGGGTCGGTGTCTTGCAACTTTTTTTTCTATAAAAAGCTGAAACACAAATCGCTTTCTGCTTCTTAAAGTTTCCCTTACTGGGTGTATACCGAATATATATTCGCTTGATTGTTTACTATTAAGTGCCATATTATTTATTTTCCTTTTTTAGATTTTAATAAATTTACTCTATCTCTTACTTCTTCCACTAGCCAACGAGGTGTGGAAGTACCTGCTGTTATAAAAATATTTTCAGACGGAAGAACCTGTTTTGCAGAAAGTTCCTTGGCAGATTCTATATGTATAACATTCTTTGTAAGCTCTTCACACAGATTTGCTAAACGAGCAGTATTTGCACTATGTTTACCACCAACAACTATAACAAGGTCGGATTTTTTTGCAAATGCAACAGTTTCTTTCTGTCTTTCTTTAGTTGGCTGACAAATGGTATTTGCTATTACACATTTTTTGCTATTTTTTTTAATAATTTCGGATACTTTATAAAAAATTTCTTCTTTCTGTGTTGTTTGCGAAACGACATTAACTTCGTCAAAATGAGGTAATTTTTTAGCTTCTTTTTCATTAGCAACAACAAAACCTTTTTCTTTGGCGTAACCTAATAAACCAATAACTTCTGCATGTCCTTCATCGCCGACGATTACTGTACTATACCCTTTTTTTGCATATTGCTCTATTTTTTTCTGAGCAACTTTTACAAGCGGGCAAGTAGCATCTACGACTTCATTGTCGGTATCTTCAATCTGTTTAAAAAATTGTGGAGTTACACCGTGTGCACGAATGATTAAAACTGCATCCTTACCTTTAACTTCTTTTAGATTATTTATTGTATGGATACCCTTTTTTTCAAGTTCGTCGGTAACATGTTTATTATGTATTAAAGGGCCAATAGTGAAGATTGGTTTTTTACTTTCTTTTTGAAGTTTAATAACAATATCAATAGCACTTTGAACACCGGGACAAAAACAACCGTGTTTGGCTATTTCTATATTAAATTTTTCTTTAGCCATATGTATATGATATCAAATATGGAGCACCTATAGAAGAGGGAAAGTTGAAAAACACAAAAACCAACACAGCAAGTTTTTTTTGCGAATATTTTGAGATGAGTTTGGATTTTCTCTGCAACCTATTAATAATATTTTTTGTATAATTATTCTATGGATGCGGGACTACTAAAGGACATAATATATTTTCTTTTTCAGTTGGCTCTTTTTATTTTTATTGTTGTTTATGCATTAAAATATAGAAAAAAAGAAAAATCTGGACTTGTAAAAGTATCAAGCAAAATAAAAACAAATCATATTGTATGGTTTTTTTCCATGCTTGCAGGAATTTTTTTATTATCAATACTTTATTTTTTATCAATAATTCCAGCTGATAAACAGAAAGATAAAATTATTGTGCCACTTGTTCTTTTTATCCTTGCTTGTTTATTTGTATTTAGAGCTATAAAAGAGTACAAAACATCTAAAAAATTGCAAGAAGATGAGACCAAAAAAAAATCCATTCTTCCTACAATTATAATTTCTACTTTAATTCTTATAGCTATACTTTATATCTTTAAATAAAAATCAATAGGAAGTGTTTTTTCAAAGTGTCCGCCAAACCTAATGCTTTTTTCATTTCTATTTTTTCTTTTTTCCAGCCAAACCGAATGAATTTCTTGTCCCTGTTTTCTAGAAAATTTTTGTTTTCTTTGTAACGACCAGATTTTTTTGCGAATATTTTGAGATGATAGCCAGCCAATCCGAAGGAATTCCTTATCCCTGTTTTCTAGAAAATTTTCGTTTTCTTTGCGACGACTAGTAGGTGCGACGCACACGAGCGAAGCGAGTGTTCCTACTTTAGGAGCTAAAAAACGAAAATTTACAGAAAAGAGGCAAAAGGAATTCGGGAGTGACGGGATTTGAACCCGCGATCTCAGCCTTGACAGGGCTGCGTGTTAACCAGCTACACCACACCCCCTTTTTTGCATCACCTTTTCGGTTTTTTCTTTGTTTTCGTTCGATCGGGTACCACTACTGCTTCGCAGTATTCGTTGAATGTACACCTTCCTCACTCAAACTTCGAAAAACCTCGAAAATGTTTGTAAAAAGGTTAGTTGCTATTAAAAATCTTTAATAGCCAACATATATATTTTATCTTATTTGCTAAAAACCGTCAATTTGTTTTAGAGCTTTTGCAAAGTTTGTTTCAAGTAATTTATCTGCATCGCCAATTGCTTGCTCAAAATTTTCGTCCTTGGGTATTGAACCTAAAATCTTTAAACCATCAAGTTCTCTTGCTTTACCGTCAGACATATTTTCTACAAAACCAATAATTTCAACTTTTTGCTCTTTTAATAGTTTTGCAGATTTTGCTACCAAATTTCTAGAAAGTATCGACGGAGTAGAAATCGCTAAAACTTCTGCTTGTGGTATCCAACGGATAATATCTAATGCCGTGTCCGACAAGCCAGGAGGCATATCTAAAATCAAATAATCAAGCTCGCCCCAATCTGTAATTGCAAAAAGTTCTAACAAAATATTTGAAATTTCGTCACCTCTAAAATGTGTCGCCTTGCCTTGCGAATAAAAATATGAAGAAATAAATTTTATCCCATTTTCTTCCACCGGCTGAACGCCGTGTTCTTCCTCGGGATACTGGGTTTTTATACCCAAAATTGTATTATCGCAATTACCGGTTAAATCTAAGTCCATAAGCCCTACTTTTTTGGTCGAGAGGCTCGACGCCCCCCCTTGTTTTGCTAAAAGCAAACTCAAAACACAAGCGATACTGCTTTTTCCAACGCCACCTTTGAAACCAGAAACGGCAATTATTTTTTTAATTTTTGAAAGCCGAGTTTGTATTATATTTACACGAGGATCTAGTTTCATTTTGTTTCACCTCTTATTTCCTTTACATACAAACCACGACCTTTTGTTATATGAAAATCTACACTTTTACATTTTGGGCATTTTATAAACAGCCGTGCGGTTTCGGGGATAAAATGCATATCTTCTGATGTTTGATGTTCAAAACCAGTTCTATCGTCAATGCCAAAAATATTGCCACAATTATTACAAGTAAGTTCTGCTTCTTCTATTTCTGTTACAAGTTTTGTAGATTTTGTTGACGAATATTGAAGTTTAACTTCTTCAAAAATTCTATCAAAAACTTTGGGTTTTATATTTTGAACCTGACCAAGCACAACGGAAATTTCGTCTACTTGTATAAGATTTTTATCTTTTGCAATATCTTCTGCCGTTTTACAGACGGCATCTGCCAAAGCCCATTCATGCATTTTTTTTCTCTCCTTTTTGGTAAATTTTTATTTTTTTGCTTCCTTAAGTAGGGGTGCTCGTATTCACTCGCTCTACCGACCTACTAGTCGTCGCAAAGAAAATAAAAATTTCCACAAAAATGCTCGTAAAAGCATTTATTTTTTATTTAAATGAACCAATTAATTTTTGTTCCAATTCCAATTCTATATTTTTTTTAGCTAAAACTTTTGCTTTAATTTTTTGTATTAATTTGTAAATATCTTGCGATGTTGCACCGCCTCTATTTATAATAAATCCTGCGTGTTTTTTGGAAACTTCTGCTCCGCCAACTTTTAAACCTTTTAATCCTGTCTCGTCTATAATTTGCGACGCATAGCCATCTTTTGGCCTTTTAAAAACACTACCTGCTGACGGATAGTTTAATGGCTGACCGTCTGCCCTTCTATCCAAAACTTCTTCTCTTATTTTTTCCAATTGTTTGCGATCTGAATTTTCAAAACTAAATGTTGCACTGGTTATTATAAAGTTCTCTATACCTTCAACTTTTCTATATCCAAATTTTAAATCTTTTTTAAAAAAAGTTTTTTTATTTCCGTTAAAATAAAACCCTTCAAAACTTAAAAGAGTATTAAAGGTAGCCTGCGAAAATGCTCCTGCATTCATATAAATAGCACCGCCTACTGTGCCGGGTATCCCCGATAATTCTTCAATACCATAAAAACTATTTTCGCAGGCGATTTCTACAAACTCATCCCAAGTAGTGCCAGCTTTACATAAGATTTTTTTGTTTTCTATTTTTGTGCCAACTAAACCTTTTGTACAAATTACAATACCTTTAAAACCTTTATCTGAAATTAAAACATTAGAACCAAAACCTAAAACAAAAAAATCTAATTTATTTTTTTTACAAAACTTTAAAAGCCACACTAAATCTTCTTCGTTTTTCGGGGATACAAATGCATCCGCCTTGCCACCAGTTTTATATGTTGTGTGGTTTAGTAAAGGTTCGCCAAACAGACATTGCTCGACGAACCTTTCTTTTAATTGTTCTTTAACTTTCTGTTCCATTTTTATTTAAATCTTATACCTATACCTGCTTGAAGTGCATCATTACCATGCATGTGAATATAAGAACCTGTTAGGTAAAGAATTTTTAAAATCTCCAATTTTACACCTAAATGATATCTTGGTTCTTGTTCTGTTACTTTATATCCAGCAGAAAAATCTGTGCCGTCTATTTTACTTTCAAGTTCTGTTTTATCTACACCTGCACCACCGAAAAGTTCTAAAAATAAAATTTCGTAAGAAATTATTGCATCTGCAGATAAATGATCGAACTTAAATATTTTTTCATCAAAAGTATCATAATAACCAGCAAGCGTTATGTTTGGTAAAAATGGTAAAAGTCTGCCCTGTTTTAAAAGCTGAAGTTTTGCACCACCACCAATTGCATAATAATCTGCAAGTCCAGAAATTCTACCACCTATTTCTATAGGAAGATATGGAATACCTATGTTTGCATAAGCTGTTGGCATTGGTAATACCCCGTCAGACCTATAGTTATGAATAATTGCATTCTTGCTAGATGTTTTTTGAGCACTTGCTAAAACACCAACATCTAAACCTAACCCTTGGATAATTGTTGCTTTATTAAAATCTGAAGAACCTATGGACGAACCTAAATCTTGCACAAAATAAGGAAGGTTTGCTTTAGATGCTATTTGTTCATAATCATCATCATAATCGCCACTTACAGCATATGCAAATTGTGAAACTAATATTAAGGACACTAAACTAAATAACAATTTTTTCATAACATTTACTCCTATACTTTTTATATACTCTATATTATATTCAGTATAACAAATTTAGGGGTTTTTTATGATACATAAAAATGCAGGCAAATTGTCAGAAACTAAAATAGATTTTAAAACTTTGGTGGAAAATTTTTATAAACCACAAGGCCAAATTTTACCAGTAAAATTTGGCACAAGTGGACATCGTGGCAAACTTGGCGAAGGATTTTGCGATATCCATGTAAAAGCTATTGCTTATGCTGTGGCGAAATATCATAAGGAGAATAATATCACTGGTTCTGTTATGGTTGGGGGTGATACAAGAATTTTATCTGACAAAATTGCCATAACCTGTGCAGAAGTTTTAACCGCTGAAAATATACCCGTAATTTTATGCACAGTGCCAACCCCAACACCAGTGTTTGCTTATGAAATATTAAAAGCAAAATCCGCCGTTGCGGGATTAAATGGCACGGCAAGCCATAATCCGCCAGAGGATATGGGCTTAAAATATAATCCATCTAACGGCGGTCCCGCAACGGCGGATATAACAAAAAAATTAGAGCAATATGCTAATCAAATCATCTCAAACTCTAGCGAAATTAAAACCATAACTTTAGAAGAAGCAAAACAAAAAGGATTGTTAAAAAAAATGGGTATTTCGCAAAACTATATAAAAGATTTAGGAAGCATTCTAGATTTTGAAAAAATTAGAACATCACCAAAAAAGCTAGCACTTCACCCGATGGGTGGCACAGGTTTGGTTTATTTTGAAGAAATAAAAAAACACTACAAACTAGACAATGTAGACATTTTAAATAAAGTAATAGATCCTAGTTTCTCTCACATACCGCAAGATCACGATGGCAAAGTGCGAATGGACCCTTCGTCAATATATCCTATGAAACCGCTTATAGATATTGTCAAAACTGGCAAATACGATTTTGCCGGCGCATGCGACCCAGATGCCGACAGATTTGGCTGTGCAACAAAATATGGAGAACTAATTAATCCAAATCATGCTTTGTGTATAATATTGGAATATCTTTTATCAACAAAAAAATTCCCATCAGGTGTAAAAGTGGCAAGAACAATTGCCACAACTCATTTGCTTGATAAAATTTCAGAAAAATATAAAGTGCCAATTTTAGAAACAGATGTTGGTTTTAAATATTTCGCTAAAGATTTGGAAGAAAATAAATTAGTTATGGGTTGCGAAGAATCCGCCGGAGTAAATATCTATAACTGGACTACCGATAAAGATGGTATACTCGCCGTATTCCTGCTTGCAGAAATTATGACAACAACGGGAAAAGATTTGTCTGAACTTTATGCAGAAATTATAAAAACCTATGCTATTCCTAATTATAAACGGGTGGATATCCCCACAACTACAGAACAAAAAGAAAAGATTAAGAAAATAGACGCTTCCACATTAAAAGGTGTTTCGCTTGGTGGTGGAAAAGTTGTAGATATCCGCACAACAGATGGCATAAAGCTATATGGGGAAAATTGCTGGATATTAATTCGTCCGTCTGGCACAGAGCCAATTATAAAACTTTATGCAGAAAGTTTTGTAAATAGCCAACATCTTGATACAATTATAAACGAAGCATATGAATTATTTGGTTTAAAAAAATAAAAATTTAAAAATATTGGAAAAACTGGTGTAATGTAGTTACAGAAAAAAAAGAAGAAGTGCCCTTGGCACAAAAATGATAAAATATAAGTATATGAGTAGTATAAATCCTCTTGATGGAAGATATTCAAATAAAATCAAAGAGCTTTCCTGTGTGATGGACGAAGCTAGCTTGTCTACAAACAGAATGCTAGTAGAAATAAAATATCTACAAGCATTGTCAAACCTTAAAATAAAAGATTTTAAACTAAACCTAAAAGAAAAAAAAATATTAGAAAACATCTTACCCCTTTCTAAAAAAGATTTACAAGATATTTTAGATATAGAAAAAACTACTAATCACGATGTTAAAGCAATTGAATATTTTATAGCTAAAAAACTTAAAAATACTAGTTTAAAAAATCGTTTAAACTTTATCCATTTTGCACTAACTTCAGAGGATATAAACAGTGTTTCCTATGCCTTAATGTTAAGAGATGGACTAGAAAAAGCAATATTACCATCACTAAAAAATATTTTAAAAACTTTAGATGCTATGGCAAAAAAATATGCAAACATAACAATGCTTGCAAGAACTCATGGACAACCAGCAGTACCAACAACTTTTGGTAAAGAAATAAGAGTTTTCCATTACAGACTAAAAAAACAAATAGCACAACTTGAAGCTCAAAAAATATCCGCCAAATTTTCTGGTGCAGTTGGTAGCTTTAATGCACATTGTTTTGCATATCCAGAAATTAACTGGCAAAATTTTAGCAAAAAATTTATAGCAGAGTTTAATAAACAGCGAAAAATCAAAATTTATCTAAACGAAATTTCCACCCAAATAGACCCTCACGATAGTTTTGCAGAAACTTTCCATACTATTAACAGAGTAAACAATATCCTTATTGATTTTTCGCAAGATATGTGGCGATACATTAGCGATGATTGGCTTTCCCAAAAAACCGTCAAAGGCGAAATTGGAAGTTCAACAATGCCACAAAAAATTAATCCGATAGATTTTGAAAATGCAGAAGGCAACCTTGGTTTAGCCAATGCAATGTTTGGATTTTTTGCAAATAAATTAATGGTATCAAGACTTCAAAGAGATTTGTCCGACTCGACGGTACAAAGAAATATTGCATCTTCACTTGGCTACAGCTTAGTAGCTTATAAAGCATTATTAAAAGGGTTAAATAAAATAGAAATTAATAAGAAAAAAATTAACGAATATCTAAACTCTCACCCAGAAGTTTTGGCAGAAGGTATACAAACAATATTAAGACAGGCAGGGGTCAAAAATCCTTATGAATTATTGAAAGGTTTAACCCGTGGCAAAACTTTAACTTATGCAGATTTAGATAATTTTATAGAAAAACTTGATGTATCTGCAAGCATCAAGACAAAGTTAAGAAATATAAGTTTCAAAAATTATTCAGGAATATCCGAACAGTTAGCTAGAAAAAAATAAAAAATTTTAACCTCGCGGTTTTCTGCGAGTATTTTTGAGGAAATTTTTTGTTTCTTTGCGACGACTAGTAGGTCGGTAGAGCGAGCGAATGCGAGCAACCCTACTTTAGGAGCAAAAAATAAAAAATTTACCAAAAAGACGAAGGAGAAAAAATGATTGATATAATTTGTGGTGGTCAGGCTGGCGACGAGGGCAAAGGCAAGATTGCGTCCTATTTATCCTACACTGGCGACTATGCTTACAGCGTCAGAATCGGCGGACCGAATGCAGGACACACAGTAGTATTAAACGGCGTAAAGTACGCTCTTAAAAACATACCATCTGGTTTTGTTAACCCCAAAACAAAAGTAGTATTAGGTGCAGGTGCATACACCAAAACCGAATGGCTACTTGAAGAAATGAAAAAAACTGGCGTTGAAGATAGACTTATAATAGATCCTAATGTAGTTTTAATCGACGAAAGACAAACCAAAGCCGAAAAAGAAGATCCTCATTTTATGCAAAATATTGGTAGCGTTGGCACAGGACTTGGACAAGCAATTAAAGAAAGAATCGAAAGAAGAGATATAAAATTTGCTAAAGACGAACCATTGCTCGCACCTTATGTTAAGGATGTTTATGAAGTTTTAAACAAAGCAACATCTAAAGGCGAAAAAGTTTTAATAGAAGGCACACAAGGTATGAAACTTTCCCTGCTTCACGGCGAATACCCGTTTGTAACTACAAGGGATTCAACAGCATCAACCTTTTTGGGTGAAGCTGGTGTTGGACCAAAATATGTGAACGATGTTTTCTTAATTTTCAAACCTTATGTTTCCCGTGTGGGACCAGGACCACTCGAAAACGAAATTACCGACGAAAAAGAATTGGAAAGATACCGAACAAAAGGTCATGAAGTGGGAACTGTAAGTAAAAGGTTGCGACGAATCGGTAGATTTGAAATGGAAATGGCAAAAAGAGCTGTTATGATAAATTCAGCCACAAAAATAGCTATTACACATATAGATTTATTTGAAGGTAATGATGCTGGCACAATTAAAACTGTTAATGATTTTAGCCCAGAAGCAAAAGCTTTTTTAAAAAAAATGAAAGAATTAGAAACGGTGTATCCAAACCCAAAAGTTGCATTAATTTCTAACGGACCAGATGTATTGGATATGGTCGGCAATGCCGACTGATATTTTTGTTTAAACTTTCTACATAACACTAGTTTTGCTAAAGCTTAACAAGAACCTTATAGATTTAAAAGACCCCCAATCCTTGTGGTTTTGGGGGCTTTCTTTGTAAATAGCTTTTATTTTTATTTATTATACTTGTTTTCAATGTTTTTTATAACTTTATCTGATTCTTCTTTTATTAAAGCTAAATATGGAAATTCCTCATCAAGACCTATTGATAAATATTTCATGCTTTCAGCTTCTATTCTTTTAGCTCTTTGAAGATCATTCTCTGTTATGGATTCTTGGGCACTTATTTTCCAAAGCTTTTTTAATGCATATACTGGAACAATTTGTCCATTATATAGAAGGTCATAAATTTCAAAATAAAAAGGAAGTCTAGTTTCTACTTCAAACTCTTTTTTTTGTTCTTCAGCTAATATTTCATCAAGATTCCTTTCCATTTCAATTAACATCTTTGTAGTTCCGAGATATTTTTTTAGAAAAGATCTTTTATCTTGACTAGAACTTAAATATTCATATTTGCCGCTTGCTTCAAAAAAAGATGGGTTTTGTTTTTCATATTCTTCAAACATTGTCATAGCAATCCCAATCTTTTCCACAGAATTTTCAAATTCTTTTGATGTTTGTGAGTCTAATAAGTTAACAGCTTGATATTCATAAAAAACGCTTTTATAACTACCTTTTAAAATATCCTCATCAAACTTTTTGTTTTCTATCATTACTCTGACATCTTCTTTTGCAATTCTTTTGAGGTCCTTATAAGGATTTTTATGATATTGCCATGCATGTAATATTTCGTGTCCTAACGCTCGCAGCAACAAAACAGCAACACCCTCTGAAATCTTGTTATATTTTTCATCTTCTTTAATATCATTATAAAATTTTATTATTTGAAGAGTTTTTTCGGTAAAGAAAACTTTTATTGTTCCTGCTGGGTAATATCCATTATTTTTATTATCAAATTCTAAGTCGTCTTCAGCAGAATATCCCATATAATATTTTGTTAATTCCACAAAACTATGATTAATTCCAAAAGGAATCTCTTTTATTTCTTTTTGGAAATACAAGGGTGGAACCTTGCTGTCTTCAAGTGTTAACGGATCTTTTCCGCTTTCATATTTTTCTGGCAACAAAGGTGTAAATTCTGTTAGAAATTTTTGTAATGTTTCAACCTCATCAATTCCGCTTTCTGTTGCTAAGCATGAATCTCCTGTTAATAGTTTTACTTCTGGTAATACCTGTTCACAAAATATATTAAATTTCATGCTTGGTGTACCTTCTTTGTTATCAATTATTGATTTTATAAAAGTATCTATATCTTTTGTAATATTTTCATTACTCGGGGTAGCGTTAATTATTGTGCTCAACATTAATATTGAAAACATAGCTGTAATTATTTTTTTCATTTTTCTATTTTCTCCTATTGTTAATTTTGGGGTTCTTACTATATTATAAGCCACAACACCATTTCGCACAAGACCCAAAAGTACTATATAGCGCATAGTACTTTTGCACTATATGTTTAACCTTTTATGATATCATTTGAAAATTCTGATATAATAAACCTAGCATAAAATTTTTTAATAGGAGAGTAAATAATGGAATTATTAACAGCTTACTTAGAAAAACTTAATGGCTTTATCTGGGGAGTACCCATGATAACAATTCTTGTAGGAACCCATATATACCTAACAATAAAACTTAAATTTATACAAAAATACACATTTAAAGCAATAAAACTATCTGTAAGACCAGACAAATCTAAAGGTACAATATCTGGCTTTGGCGCATTAGCTGTATCTACAGCTGCAGCTATTGGGACTGGTAATATTATTGGTGTAGCAACAGCTATATCTTCTGGTGGATCTGGTGCTATTTTTTGGATGCTATTTTCCAGTGTTCTTGGCATATCAACTAAATATGCAGAAAGTTTATTAGCTGTTGTTTACAGAGAGCATAGAGAAAGTGGCGAATATGTTGGTGGCCCTATGTATGTACTTGAAAAAGGACTTAAAAAGAAATGGTTAGCTGTAATTTTTGCTATAGGAACTTTGCTTTCTGCCTTTATGATGGGAAATATGGTCCAATCTAACTCCATAACAGATCTCATGAAGAGTGCATATAGTGTTCAACCTTGGATAAGCGGAATAGTTTTAACATCAATAGTAGCTTTTGTAATTATTGGTGGCATAAAATCCATAACAAGAGCCTGTGAATACATTTTACCTTTAATGGGTTTGATATACATCTTAGCTGGGCTTGTTATAATAGGTTTGAATTATGTTCATATACCTAATGTTTTAATAGATATCTTTAAAAATGCATTTACCTTTAAGGCAGCCGCTGGTGGTGCAATAGGTATAACCATAAAAGAAGCATTAAGATACGGTATTTCCAGAGGATTGTTCTCTAACGAAAGTGGGCTTGGTAGTGCAGCAATAGCATCTGCAGCTGCAAAAACACATAGTAGTGTTAAACAAGGGCTCATTATGTCTACTAGTGTTTTCTGGGATACCATTGTTGTTTGTTCCACAACAGCATTAATAATTTTAACCGCAGGAGATTTAAACTCTGGGCTTTTTGGTGCAGATCTTGTACATAATGCTTTTAACACAATTGGTAATATTGGTCCGTTAATATTGACAGTGTCTCTTATTTTCTTTTGCTTTACCACCCTTATCGGTTGGTGTTATTTCGGCGAAAAAGTAATAGAATATCTAGAGGGACATAAATCCATAAAAATTTATAGGTGGTTATTTATATCTACCGTTATGATAGGTTCCACATTAAGTGCAAAACTTGTTTGGCAACTTGCGGACACTGCGCTTATCTTTATGGCTATACCAAATATAATTGGTGTGCTAATGCTAAGAAAAGTTATATTTAAAGAAACAGATAAATATTTAAAACAAGAACTTAAGGATGTTTAAAAAGTGAGAAGAATTTATAATATAGAAAATAAAATTTTAAAAGAAACACCCGCTAAAGACGGTCAGGTTTTACTATTTATAAATCCTTCTGAAGAAGAAAAAAAATTCTTAACAACATCTCTTGAAATCGACGAACATACCCTTATGTCCGCATTAGATCCTGAAGAACTTTCTCGTTTGGAATTTGAACCAAAACACACAGCATTAATTTTAAAAAGACCACGAAACTATTCTGGTAAAGATCAGCTTTTATTTAAAGTTGCATCTATGGGTTTGTTTTTATTTCAGGATAAACTTGTAATAGTAATTTCTGAAGATATTGCACTTTTTGTTGGTAAACGGTTTAAAAAAATTGACGATATTCGCGATGTGTTTATCAAAATAATTTATAATTCTATTTCGCATTATATAGAACATTTGAAAGTTATCAATATGATTTCTGAAGAAATAGAACAAAAAATCACAGAGTCTGTTAATAATAAATATCTATACAATTTGTTTAGTTTAGAAAAAAGTTTGGTCTACTATGTGAATGCAATAAACTCTAATGGATTTGTTTTTGAAAAGATGAATAACTCTTCTAAAAAAATTGGTTTTGATATAGAAGATAAAGAAATTTTAGAAGATATTATCGTTGAAAACAATCAGTGTAGAAAACAGGCAGAAATATATTCAAATATTTTAACATCGCTTATTACAGCTCGCTCTTCCATTGTTAGCAACAACCTAAACTTGCTTATAAAACATTTAAATACCATAACAATTTGGATAATGGTGCCAACATTTGTGGTATCTGCATTTTCTGTGAATGTTAATATTCCGATGCAACACCACCCAAATGCTTTTTGGATGATTATGGGACTTGCAGTAATCTCTGTTTGGCTTATGATTAACTATTGGAAGTACAGAAACTGGTAGTGCCAGGGGCACTCCCTCTTTTTTTCGTGACAACATTACACTTAAACTATTTTAGATTGAAAATTAAGTATAAAAGGCGAAGCAAAAATGCCAGGGGCACTTCCTCTTTTTTTTCGTGACAACATTATACTTAAACTATTTTAGATTGAAATTTAAATATTTTCTAACATATCCCAAAATTCTTTTACACTTTGTATTCTTTCCGACGGATCTTCCTTTAAACATTTAGAAATTATTTCATCTATCTTTGGCGGTATAGAAGGCACTAATTGTGATGGTGGCACTGCGGTTCTTTTATGTAAATCAAATCCTTCTACATTCCAAGGCACTTGCCCTGTTAATGCTTCATATAAACACACACCTAAGGAATATATGTCGGATTGTTTCTTTATAAACCCTTTGTTCTGTTCCGGTGCCATATATACTGGTGTGCCTGCCACTGTTCTTGCAGATACTTTGCCATCTAATTTTTTTGCTACCCCAAAGTCCATCACCTTTACCTCTTTATCGTCCGTTATCATTATGTTAGATGGTTTAAGGTCGCAATGTATAATATCTTGCGAATGGGCATAATGAAGCGCCTTACAAACGCTTTTAAATATCCATTTGGCTTCTTCTACATTGATATAGCCATCAATATCTAAACGGGTTTCTACCGTTTGCCCTTCAACATATTCAAATACTAGATATAAACCTTCACCAGTTTCTATAACGGTGTAAATTTCTACTATACATGGATGTCTTAAAAGCGCTACCATGCGAGCTTCTGTTAAAAATTTCTCTCTTATATATTTGCTTTGTAAAAGCTCTGGCTTAACTTTTTTAATTGCCACTTTTCTGTTTAAGGTTTTGTCATACCCTTCGTACACAAAACCCATTCCGCCTTCACCTATCTGGCGGACGAATACATATTTATCTTTAATATCTGTAATTTGTTTTTTTGCTTTGTTGGCAAACTTTTTAAATAACCAAAGCCCTAATACTAAAAATAAAGCTATTATAAAAATTGCAAGATATGCTTTTATTAAAAACACAGCTTTATCGCTTCTTTGTGGTTTATTATCAAAATTAAAAGCATCTCTATATATTGGTTTGTTTTTTGCGTTTTGTTGTTTAGCTGTCGCTTTTTGAATATCTAACAACTGTTGTTGTTTTTGGACAACTAGGTTTTTTAGTTTTTCTGCTCTAAAAGATTGCGGGTTAACCTCTAATGCTCTTATAATGTCTTTATTTGCAAGTTCAAAACTATTAAGCATATAATAAGAATATGCTCTTTCATTATAAGCACCTGTACTAAATGGTGCAAGTCCTATTGCAAAGCTGGCATCTTTTACAGCTTTCTTATATTCTTTAAGCCCATTGTTCGCTTTTGCACGAAGTATGTATAGTTTTGTATCTGAGGGATTATCTTTAATTAATGGATTTGTTTTTTTGATTACAGCTTTATAATCTTTTATATAAAGGTCTTTTTTAATGGTATCTACTTTAATAGAATAAGAATTCTCTTTTGGGCTATATGCTTGCACAAAATTATTTGCCCCTAAAAAAATAACTACTAATAGCAGTGCTAGTATTATTATTCTCATTGTTGTTTTTATAGAAACCATTGTTAAATCTCCGCTGTTGTTTTGTGTATCTTTATAAATTTTATTATATCGTGAAGGTCTCCACAAGGTATAAAAGTACTACTTGCTAATAGTAGTTTAGTACTATATGGAAAAATTTAGTAAAATTTCTACATGACAAAAAATAACAAACCTATCGGGATATTTGACTCTGGACTTGGCGGACTAACAATACTAAAACAGGTACACAAGCTTATGCCAAAAGAGAACCTTATATATTTTGGCGATACCGCTCATGTACCCTACGGATCTAAGAGTAAGCAGACCGTACAGGAATATTCGTTAAATATAGCCAAATTCCTAGAATCTAAGAATATAAAGATGCTTGTAATAGCTTGTAATAGTGCTAGTGCCTTAGCCATAAACACTGTTAAAAAGCATTCCAAAGTACCCGTAATAGGTGTTATAGAGCCAGGTGCATTTTATGCAAACCAAAAAACTAAAAATAAAAGAGTTGCGGTTATAGCAACAGAAGCTACTATAAAAAGCGATGCTTATAAAAAAGCTTTAAAGAGATTGGATAAGGGATTGAAAATTTCGCAAACACCATCGCCTTTGTTTGTGCCTTTAATAGAAGAAGGTTTAATTTCAGATAAAATTACACATATGGTTGCAGAAAAATATCTTGCAAAAGTTAAAAAGAATAAGCCAGATACAATTATTTTGGGTTGCACACACTACCCTGTAATAAAAAAACTTATATCAAAAGTTGTTGGTAAAAATATTTATCTTATAGATTCGGCTGAAAGTGTGGCAAAAAAAGTGAAACAATATTTATCTAACAAAGATATGCTTAAAAAAACTGGTGCTGGAAAAATGGAAGTTTTTGCTAGCGACTCGCCAGAAAGATTTAAAAAACTTTCCAAATTCGCATTTGGAAGCCCATTAAAAACAGTTAAATTAAAAAAACTAATCTAATAAACCAATGGAAAATATTAAAGATATTTTTATAAAAAACATACCAATAAAAGCTGGTACTACAACCACAAGTTTGGGCGATATGAGGGTTTTAGAAAATAGAAATAGCCTGTTTAAAAAATTAGCAATACCAAGTTTTAAGGTTCTTAGCTTAAAGCAGATACATTCTGCTGATATCGTCGAAATAAACACCCATTCTGATATTAAAACATATAGCCAAAAGCCAGCGGACGGCTGGCTTTTGGCAACTAAAAACTGCGTAGCTTACATTTTAACTGCAGATTGTGTTCCACTTTTTTTATTTGATAAAACTGGGGAAGTTATAGGGCTTGCACATTGCGGGTGGAAGGGTGTTGTGAAAAAGTTGCCACAAATTTTGGCTACTAAAATTATTAATCACAAAAATTTTACCCCTCCCCTTTCTGCACACATAGCGCCACACATAAATGCCTGTTGTTTTGAGGTTAAAGAAGATTGTCATAAACATTTCAACCAAAAAAACATAATAAAAAAAGAGGGTAAAATTTTTGTAAATTTAGAAG
>JABHZW010000004.1 GCA_018656005.1 Candidatus Pseudelusimicrobium marinum
AATTTTGTAGAAAATAGTTGGATATTCCGTTATACAGGCGGAACAGCACGGGGCGGTAAGGAACATGCAAGCTTGAAAGATTTAACAAGCTGGTGCGACCAATTTTCCAGCTTAATGAACCACTTTTCAGATTTTGGTAAAAGCGATTTTTGTATAGAAGAAATTGAGATAAATCCTCTAGCTGCAGAAGCTGGAAAATTGGTCGCCCTAGACGGCGTACTAAGATTTAGAAAAGCCATTAAAAAACCTCGCACATTACCAACATCAAAAGGTATAAATGCGATAATCAATCCAAAAACATCAGCTGTGGCGGGTGTATCTGCAGACAAAATGAATCTCGGTAGAATTATTTTAAACAACATAACCCAAGCAGGTTTTGATAAAAATAAAACTTATATATTAAAAGAAAATTGCGAACAAGTTGACGGCATTAAATGTATCCCGTCCTGTAAAGATTTCCCAGAAATTATTGATATGTTTGTAGTTGCAGTACCTAGCAAATTTGTACCTGCTGTTATCAAAGATGCCGCCGAAAGTGGCAAAGTAAGAGGCATCGTTTTAATATCTGGTGGTATGGGCGAAAAAGAAGGTAGTGAAAATGTCAAACAAGAAGTGGAAGACATTATTGAAAAAGGCAAGAAAAAAAATAAAGATTTTGTTTTAAGTGGTGGAAATAGTCTTGGGATAGTTTCAAATTCAGCAAAAATAAATACTTTATTTATTTCTAAAGAAAAATTTGTTCCCCCACTTGGTGAAAATTTAAAACATAAAAAATCTGCATTTATTAGTCAAAGTGGAGCGTTTGTAATTTCGGTTTTAGGAAAATTGCCACACATTAAACCAGAATATTCTGTAACCGTCGGTAATCAAATGGATATCACTGTTGTGGACTATGTTAATGAGGTTGTAAAAGATAAATCTATTGAAACAATCCTCGTCTATATAGAAGGTTTAAAAGAGGGCGACGGCACAAGACTTTTAGAAGCTGTAAAACTTGCAAAAAAGCAAAACAAAACAATGATAATTTATAAAGCTGGCAGAACACCGACTGGTCAAAAAGCGGTTATGGGACACACAGCATCTATCGCTGGCGATTATGTTGTAGCCAAAAATTTATTATCGCAAGAAGGTGCTTTTGTTGTAGATAATTTTGAAGAATTTGAAGCACTAACACAGATGGCAGTTTCTTATAACAAGCCAAAGAGTGGTAAAACTTTTATCTTGAGTAATGCCGGTTTCGAAACTTCTGGTATGGCTGATAATATTTTTGAGGGTAGCAAAATTTCTGCAAATTATCCTTCAGAAAAGTTGACTAAAAAAATGGCAGAAATTTTGCAAAAATATAAATTAGATAGCATCGTAGATGTACGAAACCCATTGGATATAACTCCAATGTCTTGTGATAATGCTATGGTAGAAATTTGCGACACTGCCCTTTCAAGTAGCGAGTACGATAGTTTAATTTTTTCAACTATCCCCCTTTCTCCCGTAATGAAAACTTTGGAAAAAGAAAAGCCAGATATTTTTGAAAGATTAGCAAAAATTAGCAAAAAATATAAAAAACCGATAGTGGTTTCTGTTTCTGGTGGCGAAAAATACGATTATTACCGAAGCTTAGCGCAACAAAACGGATTAGCAGTATTTAAGGAAAGCGATTTCACAGTAAAAACCCTAGAAAAGTTCATATAGTACTAATTTACCCCTCTAAACTAGTACTTTTAGGTCTTCCTAAAAAACCTCTCAACTTATAGAATATAAGTATGAGAAAAATGATTATATTAACATTCGCATTGTTATTAATAGGAAATTTTGCAATTGCGCAAAATAGTGATATCCTTGTACAAAAATTTATAAATTACAATCTTTCTGAAGAAAAATACAATATAAAAATAAATTATGATAGTTTCACAGAAAAAGGATACAAAAAACAAAAAGTATTTAAGAAAGTAATAACTACCTTGAACCAGCTAGAAAATAACTCTGGCTACACAGGTAAAGAATTGATTAAAGCTATACAACAAACCAGAGATACTGCCACAATAATTCCTCCTCAATATGGAGACAGTGTAGAATATTCTTTAAAAACAATGGAAATTGCACCACCATATTTATATGAAAAAAAATTCATTACTGGCTTCGCCCATGAAAGTAGACATCATGTACAGAATGATGTACTTAAAAAACATAATTACAATGCAGGAGATTATGCAGAAATTGTTAGAAACCCTAAATTTTATTTTTTAGTCCGTTTTTTATCAGAAGCAGATGCTTATGCAAGACAATATACCATAAATGAAATTTTGAAATTGAAAGGTAAAAATTTACCATCTAAAGAGGAAGAATTACAAATGTTATCAAAACATTTTGAAAAATTTTTTAATAAAGATTCCTCCGGTTTAGAAAAACTTTATAGAAAAATCTTTTTCGGTTCACATAATAACACCTTCTCATTTTACAACTATTCCAAAAACTTTATGAAAAGGAGCAAAAAAATATATAAATTTATGAACTATGTAATGGATGAAGACCCGAATATATTTTTTGAAGAACTCCCCATGATAGATAAAGAATCGTTTTGTAAAAAGAAAGAATATATAGACACAACAAAGCTTGTACAGCTTTTTACCCAAATAGGTGATGAAAATTATTTTCCACAAAAAAACAGCAAGTTTTCAAACGAAGAACAACTAATAAACCATATTACAAATAGTTTTAATAAATATCTAGAAAACAAGGGTGAATTTTCCCTAGAAGAAAGACAGGAAATTTATCAAGAATTTTGTAGTAAATTTTAGAATTTTTTTATTGGTATTTTTAAATTATTATTTGGCAAGGTCCATAGCTACAAAATAGTTAATATGTTGTGGCATACCCGGTTTTTTAGCCATTGCCATATCCTGCTGATACTCTTTTTCCATTTCTAAAAACTTATAAGCAAATGCACGGGAAATATATGCATCTGCGAAAGGTCGCATTTTTATTACCACACTATAATCTCCTATGGCTTGCTTATATTCCCTACGGGAAATATTTATACCACCTCTAGTAAAAAATGCTTCTGCATTATTTGGATTCATATAAATGGAACGGTTGACAATTTTTAAAGCATTATCATAATCTCCAAGTCCAGCCATCGCAGATGCAAGTGCATTAAATGCTTGATAATTGGTTGGTTGATATTTTGCTACAACAGCAAAATCGTTCACTGCTTTTTGATATTGCTTATCAAAAAAGTAAGCTGTTCCACGAGAAGAATAAGCATCTAGATTATTTGGATTTATTTTTATTGCCTTATTAAAAGTTTTAATGGCTTTTTCTATATTGCCATCTTTGTGATAACTCTCTCCTCTAAAAACAAGCTCGCCCGAAGTTTGTGGCGATGGATTACATCCAATAACAACAGCTACTGCTAAGATTAAAAATAGTATTTTTTTCATATAACTAATCCTCCCTGTTTTCTACATTTTTATTATACATTTTTTTAAAACATAGTATTAAAACCTAATTTGAAATATAGTACTAATTTACTATACGCTACTAGTACTTTTAGGTCTACCGCAATATGATAGGTTTTCATATCATATAAGTAGAGAGATATGTGATTATGAATTTATTGTAATAAAAAAACCTAATAGCTTTTTCATTATAAGACAATTTCAGTCCATACCCCCCTAAACCTTGAAGTGCTGTGGCTAACCCTGCCACGGCACTTCCTTTTTTTGTGTATTTTCCCAAATTTCTTTACCTCTTTTATCTCAAGTACCCCTGCTCCTTCGGAGCATTCTAGGAATGTACTAATCGCCAAAAGTCGGCTTTGAAATTTGGGAAAATACACAAAAAAACTTGGATGTGTTAGTAATACACTTTGTAAAAAGAAAAATGCTAAAATATATTTATGAATGTCGCAAAAGAAGAAAAATTAGAAACAAAACCTAAAATTCCACCTAAAGAAAGGAAACAAAAAAAGTTCCTGCTTATTAGAACAGATAAAATAGGAGATGTAATTTCAATAACTCCTGCAGCTAGCATCTTGCGAAAAAACTTCCCTAAGGCACATATCTCCGCCTTAGTAAGTCCTTACACCAAAGATATTTTGCAAAATAATACAGATATTGATGAAGTAATTACAGACGACAAACCCCTAAAACTTTTAGCACCCCTAATAAAAGCAAAAAGGTTCGACACGGCTATTGTATTTTTCGTAGATAAAAAATCCGCACTTATCCCATTTCTTGCTGGCATAAAACTTCGCATTGGACCAGCTTCAAAAATTTGGAGCGTGCTTTTTAATAAAATGATTTTCCAACACAGAAGCAAAAAAGTCAAACACGAGATTGATTTTAATATAGATTTACTTGCCCCACTCTTCGTCTATAAATTCCCCGCAACACCAAAAGTTATTTTAACTAAAGAAGAAAAATCAGAAGCAAAAAAATATCTTAAAGATACTTTTGAACTAAAAACTAAAGATGCTTTAATTTGCATCCACCCGGGTTCTAAAGGTTCTGCACTCGACTGGCCAGAAAAACATTATGCAAAACTTATAGATTTAATTTTAAAAAAACATAACAATGTGAAAATTTTATTAACAGGTGCGCAAAACGAACAACGATTATTAAATAGAATCTATTTTAGATGCTCTGCTAAGAAACCTTTGGTATTATCAGACACCAAAACCTTGCGAGAGTTTTGCGCTATTATAGATCAAGCGGATATCACAATTTCAAATTCCACAGGACCGCTTCACATAGCAGCGGCACTTGGAAAACCGACTGTATCTTTTTATCCTAAACTAAAAAACTGCTCTAAAGAACGATGGGGACCTTATGGCAAAGAACATATTATACTTGAACCTATATTGTCTGAAATCGGGGTAAGAGAAGGCTTTTGTTTCGAATGTAAGGACGATAAATGTATAGTGCAATGTATGGAAACAATAAACCCATCACAAGCATTCACAGCCGTAGAAAAACAGTTAGCAAAGGTATTAAAATAAATGAAAATACTTCACATAAATACTGAACCATGGGACAGTGGGCTAACCGAATATTCTTTGGCACTAGCTAAAGCTCAAAATAAAAAACACGATGTAATTTATGCTTCTACCACCGGTAATTACTGCATAAAAAAAGCAATCGAGCTTGGTATAAACACAATTTCTTATAATAAACAAATTGGTCTTATAAAATTACTTTCAAGCGCAAGAAATTTTAAACCAGATGTTATCAATGCTCATACTGGTAGTGCGCATAGTTATGCGGTTTTAATTTCATTATTCTTACCAAAAACTAAAGTTATAAGAACAAGGGCAGATGCAAGAATAATGAAATTAAAACCGCTTGCACCATTCCTCTGGAAACATACAGATGGGTTTATATCTGCCAACACAAATATCAGCCAACAATTTATAAGTTTACCAGTAGAAAAAGCCCACATAAAACACACTGTTATTATGCAGGGGATAGAGGGCATAAAAATTTCTGGCACGAAAACAAACAAAAGCATTGTAATAGGCAAAATCGCCCGTTTAGATCCTGTTAAAGGTCATTCCACATTAATATCTGCATTAAAAAAAGTGACAGACAAATATCCTAACACAATTTTAAAATGTGCTGGTAAAGAAGAAAATATCAAAATAACTGAACTTAAACAACAAGCTAACAGACTTGGGCTTAAGAAAAATGTTAAGTTTGACGGGTATGTAGAAGACATCACCAAGTTCATAAAAAGCTGTGATATTGGTGTAATATCCTCAATAGGATCAGAGGAAGTTTCCCGTGCTGCACTAGAATGGTTAAGCGCTAAAAAGCCACTAATTGTTACGGATGTTGGCGGTATGCAGGATATTGTTACAAATAATAAAAATGCAATTATCGCCCCCCCTAAAAATTGCGATAAACTTGCAGAAGCAATTATAAATTTAATAGAAAACAAAGATACAGCTCAAAAATTAGCAAATGCTGGGTATAAAGAATATAGCGAAAATTTCACATTAGAAATTTTCGCGAAAAAAACCGAGCAGTTTTACAAACTGGTACAAAAAAATGGCTAAAAAAATATTAGTAATACAACTTAGAAGAATTGGTGATGCTTTAATGAGCACACCTGCATTAGAAGTTTTACGAAATAATTTTCTTGATGCCAAAATAGATTTCTTGGCAGAATCTCCCACAGACGATGTTGTAAAAAACAATCCTTTTATTGACGAGGTTATTGTTTACGACAAAAAACATCCAATAAAACAAATTTGGAAAATCCGACAAAAAAAATACGATATTATTATAGATTTACTTTCAAATCCAAGAACAGCAATGCTAACAAAATTTAGCGGTGCAAAAGTTCGTGCTGGTAATAAAGAGGTAAGTTGCAATTGGGGATATAACCTAAAATTAACACAAGATAATGCCCCAAAATATTCTGCACATCAAAAAGTATGGCGTTTAAAAAACCTTGGTATTAAGTTGCCAGAAAGTTTAGAAAATTATCCAATGCCACTTTTTAAATTACCAAAGGGTTCTGAACAATTTAAAACTAAAACTTTCACTGATTTGGGTTTTACTAAGAACGATTTTATTATAGGTTTCGCTCCCCTCTCCCGTCGAAAAACAAGGGAATGGCCAGCAGAAAAGTTTAAAGAGCTGGCGAAACTTTTGCAAAAAGAATTTGATGCTAAAATAATAGTATTCTGGGGTCCGGGCGAAGAAGAACGAGCTAAAAAAGTGGTAGAAGGTATTGAAACTTTTGCAAAAGTTTCGCCAGCCACAAAAAATTTAGAAAAACTTGCAAGTTTAATGCAAGGTTGCAAATTAATAATTACAAATTGTAACGGACCAAAACATTTGGCATTATCTGTTGGTGTAAAAACATTAACGGTATTTTTCTCATCAGACCCGTGGAATTGGACACCGAAAAACAATCCTAATCATCAAATAATAAGAATAGAAGATTTGCCATGTATTGGCTGTGGTAATGGCGACGAATGTAAAATTAAATCGTTGGATTGCCAAAAAAAACTAACACCGGAAATGGTATTAGCAAAAGCTACAGAAATGATTTAAATTTTTATTCTTTTTTTTTATTCTTACAAAACCTCGAAACATTCTCTAATAAAATTCAAGCGATTGGCAGTAGGGTTTTGTCTGTTATAAACATATATCAAATTACCCAAAATTCTTTTTACTATTTGTCTTGTATTAAAATGTTTTATATCTTGAAGTTTCAAATTTATATCCCGTTTCATTAGGTATGTTTTTAGGCTTCTTTCAGACGATATTGTACCATAATCTAATGGGTCGATATAACAATTGGTTTTGAAGTTAATATCATCACATTCTAGCAAGAGTTTTCCATGCAAATCTAAAATTTCTAATTTAATACCAAACCTTTTTGCAAGCATCACATATAAACATGCAATATTGAAAACCCCGCCTGTTTTGTTGACTAAAAACTTATCAAAATAAATATCTTGAGCGGTTAAATCTTTAACTTTAATATCAAAACCCAAAATACTAAAAATTCCTTGTGTTAACATTTTGCAAATGTCTTCTGGTTCACTTTTTTCGGTTAAACTATCGCTAAGTTCTTCGGAAAATTTGTCTATAATATTTTTCACATGGTCTTTAGATATCGACGGGGTAATAATTTTAGAAATTAACGCTACCCCCTCTTCTAAATTTGGATTTTGCTTTATAGAAAATTGGGTAAAAGCATATTTTAAATCTTGCAAATAAATATCTTCCAACACTGTTTGTAAAAATGCAGGTTTGCTTGCGCGAAACTCTTTACTAATTACATTTTTAAAATCTGTCGGCTGTTTTTTTATAATGTGCGATAGCTGTTTTTTTAAAACAACACAGTTCCCCTCGTCTTCAGTTTGCATAAGACGAACGATTGCAAAAATTTCTTTATCCGAATAGTTTTTATCCATATATATATTCTATAACTAAGCAAGCTCTTGTGCAATATCTTTTGCAGCTTTAATAGGGTCGTCTGCTTGAGTTATTGGTCTGCCTATCACCATAAAATCTGTGCCATTATCGACGGCATCTTTAGGTGTAGTTATTCTTTTCTGATCTCCCGAAACCGACCATATTGGACGAATACCCGGGGTTACTAAAATAATATCTTGCCCAAACTTTTCTCGTAGTTTTTTAACTTCTTTAGCGCTACACACTATGCCAGACACACCATTATTTTTAGAAAGTGCCACAAGTTTTAACACCATTTCTTCTGCTGAACAGCTAAAACCAATTTCTTTAAGCCCGTCATCATCTAGACTTGTTAGAATTGTGACGCCAAGCAAAATTGGAACTTTTCCACCGATGGAATTTTGCTTGGCAGCTTCTGCTGCGGCCTTTAGCATTTCGCTTCCACCAGAAGTGTGAAGTGTGATCATATAAACACCAAGTTTAGTAGCTTGCGAAACGGCTTTTGCTACTGTGTTTGGGATATCGTGAAATTTTAAGTCTAAAAAAACTTTCCCACCAAGTTTGTGTATATCCTCGATAATTGAAGGACCGCAAGCGGTAAAAAGTTCTTTACCCACTTTAAATACACCCACATGTGCGGAAAGTTTTTTTACTAAATTTAAAGCGGCTTCTTTTGTTGCAACATCTAGTGCTACAATTATTCTATCTTTTGGATTTTCAAATTTCATAATTTTATTTTTCCTTTTAGTTCATTAATATTTTTAATTTTATTTTCTTTAAAATATTTTTCCACACCTTTCAAAATATCTGTGCAAGCAGTTGGATTTACAAAGTTTGCAGTACCAATTTGCACAGCTGAAGCACCACATAAAATAAATTCTATGGCATCTTCCCAATCCATTATACCACCAACACCAATTATTGGTATTTTGACGGTATTATAAACTTCCCACACCATTTTTAGAGCGATTGGTTTTATCGCAGGTCCGCTTAATCCACCCATAATATTTCCTAAAAGTGGTTTCCGTGTTCTAATATCCACACCCATCGCTTGGAAAGTATTTATCATACAAATTGCGTCAGCTCCTGCTTTTTCACAAGCTTTTGCTATTATGGTAATATCTGTTACATTCGGGGATATTTTGGCAATTATTGGTTTTTTACTAACTTTTTTTACAGCTTTAATAATTTTAGCAGTTTCGTTTTCGCATTGACTAAAAAGTCCTTTAACTTTACCGTGAACTACATTCGGGCAGGAAATATTTATTTCTAAAGCTGAAATTATTTTTACTTTATTTAATTTTTTTACAGCTTCTGTAAATTCTCTTTCGCTATTACCTGCAACGCTAACAATTGCTTTTGTTTTTTGCTTTTTTAGGAATGGGACGACTGTTTTTATGAAATTATCCACCCCTCCATTTTCAAGTCCAATAGAATTTAACATTCCACCCGAAGTATCTGCAATTCGTGGTGGTTTATTGCCTTGTCTTGCATCAAGTGTGATGGTTTTACACACAACCGCACCAAGCTTATCTAAGTTTATAAACTTGCCGTAAGTTTTGCCGTGTCCAAAGCAACCTGATGCTGTGAAAATTGGATTAGCAAACTTTATGCCTGCTATTTTTGTTGATAAATTTACCATATTATATCCTCTGCATTAAACACTGGACCGTCTTTACAAACCATTTTGTAAATGTCGCCTTGTTTTGTTTTTATTTTTATCGGACATCCTAAACAAACGCCCACACCACACGCCATTTTTTCTTCCAAAGATAGCTGTGCTTGTATTTTATATTTTTTTGCCAACCCTGCCACACACTTTAACATTGGATATGGTCCACAAGCATAAATTTTTGCACTTAAGTTTTGTTTTAATAGCTTTTCTGCAGGCATTGTTATTAAGCATTTTTCGCCGATAGAGCCGTCGTCTGTAGTAATAACAATTTCGTCTGCTAGTTTTTTTAGATATGACACAAAAACAATTTCGTTTTTATCTTTCGCACCCAAATAAAGATGTATTTTACCAGCTTTTTTTTCTTTAATTTCTTTTACAAGTTGCATAAGCGGTGCAATTCCCATACCGCCAGAAATTATTATGTGTTCCTTAGCTTTTTTAATTTCAAAGCCGTTACCAAGTGGACCCATAACATCTAATGCGTCGCCCTTTTGGGTTTGTGATAGTAATTTTGTGCCACTACCAATAACTTTGTATAGAAGGGATATTTTATTTTTCTTTTTATCCACAAGATTCACCCCAAAAGGGCGACGAAGAAACGGAGCTTTATCCTCTGCATTTTGAGCAGGAACTAGAACATGAACAAATTGCCCAGCTTTAGATTTTTCAGCTAAATATTTATTCTCAAGTTCCAGCAAAAAAATATCTTTTGATATTTTTTTGTTAGATATTATTTTACATATTTGTTTTTTCATTAACTTGCCAACTTTCCTGCTACAAAAGTATATTTTACTTTACCTTTAAGCTCTTTGCCAATAAATGGCGAGTTTTTGCTTTTAGAAACTATGTCTTCCTTATTATATATCCACTTTTCCTGCGGGTCAAAAACTACGACATCGGCTTCTGAACCTTCGGTTAAGTGTCCTTTATCCACACCGAGTATTTGTGCAGGACTATAACTCATCACACACACTAAACCCATCATATTTAAGTGCTTTGTATCGACGAGGTTTTCTATTGCTAGTGGCAAGGCAGTTTCTAGCCCGATGATGCCGTTCATAGCATTTGAAAATTCTATATCTTTTTCGTGTACGGCATGTGGTGCGTGATCTGTGGCAATACAATTTATTGTGCCGTCTTTAATCGCTTTTTTTATGGCATCAACATCTTTTTGTTTTCTTAAAGGTGGCGCCATTTTGAAATTTGCATTAAAACTTTCGCACTCTTTTTCTGTTAATGTGAAATGGTGCGGTGTAGCTTCTGCTGTAATTTTTACACCTTGTTTTTTTGCTTTTCTTATAAGTTCGCAACTTTCTTTTGTGCTTACATGTGCAATGTGAATTCTTGCTTTATGTTTTTTAGCTAACTTAATATCCCTTTCAACAATTTTATATTCGCTCTCATTAGACACACCTTTTAAACCCAACTTATCGGCGATAAAACCTTCATTCATAACACCACCAGCTGAAAGTGATGTATCTTCTGCATGAGATATAAATAGTAGGTTTCGCTTACCCGATTTTTCAAATGCTTTTTCCATAACCTTAGCACTATTTACACAATGCCCGTCATCTGTAAAACCTACACACCCGACAGATTTTAATTTTGAAAAATCGGTAATATTTTCCCCTTTTTGTTCGCGAGTTATACAACCAAGAACGAAAACATTTATTTTTCCATCTTTTTTAATTATTTTTTGTAAATTTTCTACCCGTTCAGAAGTATCCATAACTGGGTTAGTGTTTGGCATTACTGCAACACTTGTTACACCACCTTTTATCGCCGACAAACTGCCAGATAGAATGGTTTCTTTATATTCAAAACCTGGCTGTCTAAAGTGTACATGCATATCTACAAAACCGGGAGCTGTTATCATACCTTTGGCATTTATAGTTTTTGCACCAAGTGCTTTTAAATTTTTACCAATTTGTTTTATTTTGCCGTTAGATATTAAAACATCTAACACTTCATTGATATTATTTTTTGGATCTATAACTGTTGAATTTTTTATTAAATATTTCATCGTTTTTTCCTTTTTTGTCATTCTGAGCGAACAAAGTGAGCCGAAGAATCTTTGTCTATATTTTCACACTTTTATACCAAGATCTTTCGACTTCGGCTTTCGCCTACGCTCAAGATGACACCTTGTTTTTTACTCCTGCTACCAAATAAAGCACCGCCATTCTTATAGCTATCCCATTGGTCACCTGTTCGAGGATAACAGAATTCTTGCCGTCCGCAACTTCGCTACTCATTTCTATGCCTCTATTAATTGGTCCTGGGTGCATCACAACAATATTTTTCTTAGCTTTTTTAAGCCGTTCTTCGCTTATTCCGTACTGATTAAAATATTCTTCTTTGGACGGAAAAGCATCAGCAATATCTCGTTCAAATTGCATTCTTAAAACATTTATGGCATCTGCATCTTTAAGTGCGACATCTATTTTGTCTGTCACTTTTACCCCAAACTCTTTTGCAAACTTTGGCAGGATTATTTTTGGCGCACAAATTGTTACATTTGCACCAAGTTTCTTAAGTCCCCATATATTTGACCTTGCTACCCGAGAATGTGTGATATCGCCGATAATACTCACATTTTTACCTTTAATTTTGCCTAGTTTTTCTCTGATTGTAAATAAATCTAGCAAGGCTTGAGTTGGGTGTTCGTGAAAACCGTCGCCTGCATTAATTATGCTTGCAGAAACATTTCTTGCCAAAATATTTGGCGCACCTGGATTTGAATGTCTTATTACAAAAATGTCTATTTTAAGGGCTTCAAGGTTTTTGCCAGTATCTATTAAGGTTTCGCCTTTGGTTATGCTTGATGCTTTCATATCCATATTAACAACATCGCAAGATAGTCGTTTTTCGGCGATTTCAAAGCTTCCACGAGTTCTTGTAGAAGGTTCATAAAATAAGTTTGCTGCCGTTTTACCACGAAGTGCAGGTACTTTTTTAATGTCGCGGGTAGTCACTTCTTTGAAACTTTCAGCCGTATCTAAAATATGTGTTATTTCTTCGGCTGATAAATATTCTAAGCCCAGTAAATCTTTTTTATTCCATTTAAAATTTTTTGTCATACTTTACTTCTCCGTTAAAACTACTTCTTCTTTGGTATCGCATTCTTTTAGTCTTACTTCAATTTTTTCTTCTTTAGAGGTTGGTATATTTTTACCAATATAATCTGCTTTAATTGGTAGTTCTCTATGCCCTCTGTCGATGATAACCGCAAGCTCTATTTTTGTTGGTCTACCAAAGTCTATAAGTGCGTTCAATGCCGAGCGAACAGTTCTACCTGTATATAAAACATCGTCTACTAAAATTATTGCTTTGCCTGTGATATCAAAATCTATTTCTGTTGCTTTTAGCATTGGCTGGTTGGCTATTTGGGTTAGGTCGTCCCTGTAAAGTGTGATATCTAAAATGCCAAGCAGAACTTTTTGTTTAGAAAATTGTTCTATTCTTTCTTGCAATCTTTTTGCTAAAAATTCGCCTCTTGTTCTTATGCCGACAAGTGCGAATTCTGATGGATTTTTATAATGTTCCAAAATCTCATGTGCTATTCTGTCTAGTGTGCGAGATATTGTTTCTTTGTCTAGTAGTGTTTTCATAATTTCTCCATAAAAAAAAGGGCTCCACAGCTATCTGTAGAGCCCTCTAATATAATTAAAATTTGTATTTATTCCCATAGTGTTCTAGCCTCTCGGACTAATTTAACATCTTTTATATATTTTAGCATATCGCTGGGATTTATACAAATACAACCTATTTTATATTTAAAGGAAACTTTCACCCCCACCTTAATCCTCCCCCCTCATCAAGGGGGAGGAATTTTTTTACTAATTCGCCTCATATAGGGGGAGGAAATAAAAAAAGGCAAACAAAAACCCCGTTCGCAATGAACGGGGTTTTTAAATTAGTTTGAAATTTTGTTTAACCCCAACGACAGTAAGAGGAGTCACAAGCAGCACCAAAACTTTCCCCCATTTTAAAGCATTTATCTTCATCTATTGTTACTTCTACATTATTCCACTCGTATGTGCATCTAAGCCAATACTTATAACCAGAATTTAGAACAGATCCAGATGTTTCGTCAAGCACATAAAATAACGGAAATGATGTATCTGTAAAGGAATAAAACCTAGTAAAATTACTACCCTGCACACTATTATAATTTAACTGCGGTTGTATGTAATAGTCTTTCCCTGCTACCGTTATCCTGCAATTACCACCAGTACAATCTGAACCTTGGTAGTCTTTAAAACTTAAATCTATTGAATCTAAAGCATTACTATCTGAAGTACTGTTTGAAAGACTAGCTCTATCTAATGCATCTACAATATTTTTACCTATTGTCATTAACCCAGAGAAACGGGCTTTGTCCCGTGCTACCATATATTTAGGTAATGCAATACTGGCTAGTACTGCGATGATTAAAACCACAACTAAAAGTTCTATAAGTGTAAAAGCTTTTTTATTCATATTTTTATTATAACAAAAATAAATAGAAAAAATAATAAATTATTTTTTTAGTGACAGTACTGGGATGAAGAAACATTAAATCCCTTCCCCTCACTTTCGTTCGGGTACTCCCTTTTAAAAAAGGGAGAAAATTTGTCTTCAAACAAGAAGTGTAAACAAGTATTTACATATTTTGTCTTTAAACAAGTATTTTTGTGGAAATTTTTTGTTTCTTTGCGACGACACCTTACAGGTTTTTACGAGTATTTTTTACCTAGCCACGACTTGAGGGAGGGCGGTTTACATTAGCGAATACTGCGAAGCAGTAGCGGTAAATAACCGACCGAAAACAAAGGCTAGGTGAAAAAGACGAAAGAAACCCCCAATCCATTTTATTAGATTCCGTGTCAAGCACGGAATGACATTTGGGATTGGGGGTTTCGTGTAAAAACTATAAGTGGGCTATTCCTTCTTTGATGGCATACCGTATTAGGTCTGCTTGTTTGTGAATATCCAACTTTCTCATAATATTATTCCTATGCACATGCACAGTGTTTAAGGAAAGTTCAAACTCTTTTGCAATTTCTTTACTGCTATAACCTTCGGCAATAAGTTGTAAAACTTCTTTCTCTTTGGGTGTAAGTTCTGCTTTGCCTCTGTTTTTTTTGTGTCCGCTTTTAGACAAGAAACCTTGTACTATATATTTTGATACTTTTGGACATAAATAAAACTTGCCTTCTTGCACTTCTTTTATAGCTTTTATTATTTGTTCGATATTAGAAGTCTTTACTATAAAACCTTTTGCACCAGCTTTTAACGATTTTTCTACACTCATTCTATCGTCGTACATACTAAGTATTATTACTTTTGCATCTTGATCTTTTTTTACAAGTTTTTGTGTCGCTTCTATACCATTTAATATTGGCATAGAAATATCCATAATATAAATATCTGCTTTTCCTTTTTTGGCAAAATCTATAGCTTCTTTGCCGTTTGATACTTCACCTACTATGGAAATATCTTTACTCTTTCTTTCTATTAGAGCTTTTATGCCGTCTCTTACAACAGCATGATCATCTGCTATTACTATTTTTATACTCATAATTCCACCATATATACAGTAGCAGGACATCTCACTAAAACCTTAGTGCCTTTACCTACTATACTGTTTATTTTAAATTCTCCTCCGATATAATTTACCTGCTCTTTCATACCAATAATGCCTATGTTTCTTATAGAGCTGGCTTTTTTTGGCTTAAACCCCACACCATCGTCTGAAATTTCTAACTTAACATTTCCGTTAGTCCTACTACACTTTATTATTACATTTTTTGCTTTGGAATGTTTTACTACATTAGTTAAACTTTCCTGCACCACTCGATATATCACTATTCTTACTTGCCCGTCCATATGTTTACATATTTCGTCCGGACAGCTAAGTTTCACTTTCATATTAGTATTTTCAGCTAATGTGCCAACCAAATCTTTTAACGCTGCTTTTAAGCCTACATCGTCCAAATTAGGCGGACGAAGCGTTACTATAACATCCTTCAACCTATCTATATATTTAATAAGCTGTGTTTGTAAATTGTTTAAGCGTATTAATGCACTTTTTATTTGTTTTTCTTTTATATCATCTTCCAAAATGGCTATTTTGGAAGATAATGTTATTGCCATACTACCAAGTTCGTCGTGAATTGTGGTAGATATTTTTTTCTTCTCGTCTTCCCTTGCGTGCAGAATTGTTTGCACTATGGAACGATTAGACTTATCTGCAATAATATTATTAATTTTTTCTGTCGGAGTTGTTAGTGTACTAATATTTTTCACAACACCTAAAATATTGACTACTTTACCTTTGCTATTATGTACAGGAGTTAAATTTGTTTGATAGTAAATTACTTCGCTATCTATTTCAACCCACCATTGATAAGAAACTTCCTGTCCAGTAAAAGCTTTTTTATGAGGCTCTATGTGAACAGAGGAATTCTTATTCAATTTTAAATTGTTTAAGACATATTTTGGACAATCGTTCTTAAATACAAAAAGCACTTTATTACTATTGTCCACCATATATACAATATCACAAGATTTCAACACCCCCATATCTTTTCCACCTAAAATATTAGCCTGCTTATTGCTGTCTGTTTCGTTTTTGTTATTCATTTTAATTAGTTTTCCATTCTTTAGCACTAAACAATATATAGTATAAGGTAATTATATAATATAATTATATATTTTTACAAATGTCCGCAAATTGATATAATATATGAAGTTATGAATCGAAAAAGACTTTTAGAAATTTTTACAAAAAGGATAGTTATATATTCCCTATCATTTATAATATTGATGGGTGTATTTACATCATCTATCTTCCTAAAGTACATATTATCTGGCATACCACCAGTGTACGAGTTGGAAGATCATACCCCTGTACTAACCAGTAAAGTTTTTGATAAAAATGGCACACTTATTTACGAATTTGCCACAGAAAAAAGAAGTTTAGTTTTATTAGACAACATTCCCGTAGACATACAAAATGCGGTTATCGCTATGGAAGACAGAGCTTTTTTCGAGCATGGTGGCATTCACCTAAAAGGTATGATAAGAGCTTTTATTAATGATGTTTTTGGAATCTTTATGAAAAAAAGATTCCAAGGTGCGTCGACCGTAACAATGCAACTTTCTCGAAATATTTTTTTAACACATAAACGAACTATCACAAGAAAAGTGCGAGAAATTGTGCTTGCCATACAAATAGAAGCTAATTTTAGTAAGCAAGAAATTTTGGAACTTTATCTAAACGAGATTTATTTTGGACATGGTGCATATGGTGTAGATGCTGCTTCAAAAAAATATTTCGATAAAAATTTGGAAGATTTAACCCTCGCAGAATGTGCCTTAATAGTAGGTGTTGTACCTGCTCCAGCAAGATTTTCCCCCTTCAATCACCCAGAAAAAGCGATGAAAAGAAGAAATCTAGTTTTAAATGTAATGCACGACGAAGAATATATAACTTTAGAAGAGCTTGAAGAAGCCAAAGCAGAGCCACTTCCTACCCGCGAAGGTATGGAAGATAGTAAACCGGGTTTGTATTTTATCGAATATATAAGAAAAATTTTAGAACCTAAATACGGTATCGATATGCTTTGGGGTGGTGGTTTGAAAATTTATACAACAATAGATATTGAACAACAAAAAATTGCTGAAGATATTTTAAATAAAAAACTTCACGAGCTTGATAAATGGATAGCCGAAAAACATATGAATCTTGAACTTAGAAACCTAGAAGAAGAACTTGCAATGTTGCAAGAAGGTAAAATACCGGGTGAAGAAGAAGTAGAAACTGAAGTAATAGAAACAGAAACCGAAGAAATTTTAATTGAAGAAATTGAAAATGATGAAGAAGATGTATTATCAAGAGAAGAAATAATAGAAGCAAAAATAGAAGAACTTCAAAAATTAGACCCTATGGATATTTTCCCAGAAGATTATGAAAATGTACAAGGTTCGTTTATAGTGCGAGATGTAAAAACTGGTGCTATAAGAGTGCTTATCGGCGGAAGAGATTATAAAAAAAGTAAATTTAACAGAGCAACACAATCTAAAAGACAAGTGGGTTCTACATTTAAACCATTTGTATATTTAACTGCACTTCAAAATAAATACACACCAGCAACATTGGTTAAAGATATGCCATTAACATTTTATTTCGATGGCAAAAACTGGAAAACTTTTGACGAAAACCTAGATCCTTATTCCCTAGACTTTGCTTCTCAAATGTTTGTGGGTAAAAGTAGTTTTGATATTTGGTCGCCAAGCAATTACGGAAATAAATTTGACGGTTGGGTAACACTTAGAAAAGGTTTAGAAAAATCTAAAAACCTAGTATCAGTAAATTTAATAGACAGTCTTGGCATAAGAGCTGTAAGAAATAATGCACGAAAAGCAGGCATATCTGCAGATTTACCGTATGTACCAGCATTATCTTTAGGTGTCGCAGCGATGAGCTTAAAAGAAATTTTATCTGCTCAAAATACACTTGCTAACGAAGGAATATTCGTAGAAGAATACGGAGTAGAAAGAATAGAAGATGCCTATGGCAAAATTTTAGAAAAACATACTCACAGAGAAAGAAAAGCATTTACACCACAAGATACTTATGTACTTTTAAATATGATGAAAGGTGTAACAAAATCTGGCGGGACAGCACCAATTGTAAGCAGATTAAGACGACCTGTGGCAGGCAAAACTGGTACAACTCAAAATCATAGAGATGCTTGGTTTATGGGCTTAACACCAGACTATTCTGCAGGTATGTGGGTTGGCTTTGACGACGAAACCTATAGCGATTTTAAATTTATCGGTGGTGTACACGCAGCACCTATATGGACAGAAATTATGAAAGAATTTTTAAAAGATAAACCTGTTAAAGATTTTGCCGTACCAAAAGGCATATCCTTTACATTCATAAATAGGGATACCGGTAAACTTGCAATGCCTAACGAAAAAGATAAATTTTTAGAGGCCTTTAAAGAAGGTACTCAACCAACAAGCTATTAGTTTTTATGTTGCGCCATTTTCGGCTATTGCCGAAAATGGCATTTAAAACTATCTCCTAATATGGTAAATTAACATTATGCGAGAAAAAATCAAAAAATATTCAAAATACAAAAAATATGTATATATACTTCTACCACTAATAATATTAGTGGTTATAGTACTTATTACCAATAAACCAGAAGACGAAGTTAGAGAAGTCTTCAAAATGGATAGCCCAAAAGCAGACATCTCTGTGCTAGCTAAAATACAAGATATTAAACGACATCGTACCAGCTACATAACAGAAGAACAGTTTAGTGAAGAACTAAACGCTATGGACCCTTCCTTAAACAAATATCTAAGCACAAAAATAGGGAAAGATCTTTTCCTAAATATCCTTATTAAAGAACGCTTAACCCTAATGGATGCAAATGATAGCAATACAACCAAATCTAAGGAATACACAGAAGCCGTAAATCAAAAACAAGCAGAACTTAATGCTCAGTTAGATATTTTTAAAGAAAGAATGCTTGTAGATTTATATTTAAAAAATCTAAAAGAATCAAAAGAGCTAAGAGTAACAGAAAAGGATATCAAAAACTATTATAAGGATTATAATTACGAAATTTCCATAAGCCATATCCTATTAACAGACCCTAAACAAGCGGTTAAAGTTTTAAAAGAGGCGAAATATCGTCAGACTAACAAACAATTTTCTTATTTGGCAAAAAAACATTCTTTAGATACTCCCACAGCTAAAAAAGGTGGCAAAATACCGCCGTTTATCCCAGGCGAATATATTAAGGAAATTGAAGATCCAGCAAGTAATATCAAAGTAGGACGGGTACAAGGGTTCTTTAAAACATCTTACGGATATCATATAATAAGAAAGAACGGGGAAAAGAAAATTTCCTACAAAAAAGCTAGAGAAAGAATCAAAGCTATATTAGAACGACAAAATTTAGATAAATACTTTACAGAACTAGAAAACAGATACGCTTTGGAGGTGTTAGAAAATGAACAAGAAACTAAATAAAATAATAATTTCAATAATATGTCTGCTAATGGTGGGTATTTTTGCAGATGCAAAAATATTCAACTCTACCATTGCAACAGTAAATGGTAAACCGATATTAAGTTCCGATTACGAAAAACTTATGACATCTGTATTAAAAGAATACAACAGTCAATCCGCTGAAGTTGTAAAAGATCCTA
>JABHZW010000034.1 GCA_018656005.1 Candidatus Pseudelusimicrobium marinum
AATGTCAAAAAAAGCGATATCAACAAAAGAAGCACCAGCAGCGATAGGACCTTATAATCAAGCAGTAGAAGTTAACGGATTAGTTTACACATCAGGCGTTTTGCCTATGGATAAAATTACCGGCGAAATTTGTGGAGGGGATGTTAAATCTCAAACAAAACTTATTTTGGAAAATTTACAAGCAGTACTAAAAGCAGAAAATTTAACTTTAGATGCTGTTGTAAAAACAACTGTTTTTATGACAGATTTATCTTCATTTGCAGATATGAATGAAGTTTATGCAGAATTTTTCAAAGGTTTTCATCCAGCACGAAGCACAATACAAGTGGTAGCACTTCCAAAAGGTGCTTTACTTGAAATAGAGGCTATTGCATCAACAAAATAGCTCTTAAGGTTTAGGGGTATGCAAGAAAATAACTTTACAGACGCACATGCATTAAAAAATAAGAGAACATGTGGTGTATTAATGCCATTGTTCTCTATGCGGTGCGAAAATTCTTGGGGAATTGGAGACTTTAATAGTTTGCTTTCTAATGCAAACTATTATAAATCTCTAGGTGTTAGCATACTTCAAATACTTCCTATAAACGAAATTGCCATAAATGAAACTTGCCCGTATACAGCATTAAGTGCCTTCGCACTAGACCCTATTTATATTTCGGTAGGCTCTGTTTCAGAAGTACAAAACAATAAAAAAATTTTAGAATTTATAGAAACTTTAAAACCAAAAATTGAAGCTCTTCAAAAAGAAAATAAAATAGATTACACAAAAGTAAGAAACTTAAAATATAGGGTTTTACTTAAAGCATTTAAGAATTTTATTTTAAACGAATATGATCAAAAAACTCCTCGTAGCCAAGAATTTTCGCAATTTTGTAAAAACAATAATTATTGGTTGGAAGGGTATGCCATTTTTCGTGCATTAAAAGAACTTAATAATTGGAGCAGTTGGACTAAATGGGCAAAAGAATATCAAACTTTTAATACAAAAAAGTATACAGACTTTGCAAAACAAAGAATAAAATTGATATTCTTTTTCAAATATTTACAATGGATTGCCTACTCTCAATTTCTAGATACAAAACAAAAAGCTAATGAGAGTGGTGTTTATATTTTTGGTGATATACCTTTCGCTCTTAATCTAGACAGTGCAGACATTTGGGAACACAGACACACTTTTGATATTTCCAAAGAAATAGGTGCTCCGCCAGATCAATTTACAAAGAAAGGTCAACGATGGGGTTTGCCACAATATAATTGGCAGTATATGGAAGATAATAATTTCTTTTGGTGGAGAAGTAGAGTAAAAAATATAAGCACAATATACGATATCTTTCGGTTAGATCATGTTATAGGTTTTTTTAGAACTTGGGTATATAATAATGGTAAAGACGACGGACATTTTGACCTTAAAGGTGAAGATAAACAAAATCAACGGGGTGCTAAATTTTTAAGTATGGTGCTTGAAAATTGTGATAAATCCCTTGCTGTTGCAGAAGATTTAGGTGTTATACCAGATAGTGTCAGGACAACTTTAAAAAACCTCCAAATTCCCGGCTACAAAATAATGCGTTGGGAACATGATAATGGATTTTATAGAGAACCAAAAAATTATCACACAATATCTTTAGCATCACTTTCCACTCACGATACGGACACTCTTAAAACTTGGTGGGAAACTATGCCACCAAAAGAGCGAAAGGGAATTTGGGAGATGATATCTACCGAAAAAACTGATGGCAATATTCCATTTTCCAAAGAAACACACAAAAAAATATTGGCAAGGCTTTTAGGTTCAAATTCTAATATTACAATTTTATCTGTACAGGATATTTTTGGAATGGAAGAAAGAATCAACATACCAGGCACAGTTAATGAACATAATTGGACATTTAGGTTTCCATACTGCTCGCATAATATGTCTGAGGATTTCGTGCAAAAAGCCGAAATCCTCAAAACTCTTATAAAAGAAAATAATCGTATTTAGTTTAGTGCATACTATCTATAAAATCACAGATAGGAATACCTTCTGATGTATATGGTGCACAGGTTACAGCACCGTCGGAATAAGTTTTAGATAGTAGGTATATGTAATAAGGTGTAATTCCATCGACATCTTCTCCTCTCAGAGCAGTTGCTGTTGTACTTGAAATTCCATAATAAAATTTTTTGGTTCTAAGGCAATTGTCAGGATTGGTACAAGTATCATAAAATGGTGTAGCTTTATTTTTTATTTCTATACCCAGATCGTCCCAAGCTACTGCTGGAGATAGTCCTCTTTGTTCTCGTACTTTTTGTGCTTCATAAATATCGTTTAAAATTTTTAGTGATTCTATTGCATTAGTTCTTTCAACAGTTTTGTAATATTTAGGTAATGCAATTGCTGCTAATGCTCCAATTATTAAAGTTACTATTAAAAGTTCAATTAATGTAAATGCTTTTTTATTCATTTTATTTCTCCCTGCAAATATTATATAATATTATATGGAATACATAACTTATTTTAATATTCTTAATTTAACAGGTTTTTAAGACTGCCAGCGATTTTGTGGGCAGTTTTTTTATTTATGGAGGACTAAATATTATGGCGTTTTATATAGGTAAAGACAGAGAAGCAAGAAGAACCTATGGTTTCGACGAAGTTGCATTAGCACCAGGTTGTCTAACCATAGACCCAGAGGATACAGATGTTACCACAAATATAGGAAAATATAAACTTCCAATACCATTATTAGCGTCTGCTATGGACGGTGTGGTAGATACCGAATTTGCAATCGCAATGGGTAAATTAGGCGGTTTAGCAGTACTAAATTTAGACGGTATTAATACAAGATATGATAATGTCAGAGAAATAACCAAAAAAATATCAGACTCTGATCCTGAAACAGCAACAAAGCTAGTTCAACAGCTTTACACCCCACCAATTAGGGAAGAACTTATAACACAAAGAGTTAAAGAAATAAAAGAAGCTGGTGTTTTATGTGCAGTTTCTTGTATTCCACAAAATGCAGCAAAGTTTGGCCCAATCGCTAAAGAAGCTGGTTGTGATATTTTTGTAGTACAATCCACGGTGATAAGTGTAAACTTTAAATCTAAAGAGCATGAAGCGTTGGACTTAAAGAAGTTTTGTAAAGACATGGAAATCCCCGTAATAGCAGGCAATTGTGTAAACTATAAAGCTGCATTAGAACTTATGGAAACTGGTATAGCTGGTTTATTAGTTGGTGTAGGACCGGGCGCTGCTTGTACAAGTAGAGGTGTGTTGGGTATTGGTGTACCGCAAGTAACAGCTACTATAGATTGTGCAGTTGCAAGAGATAAATTTGAAAAAGAAACTGGCACAAGAGTTGCAATAATTACAGACGGCGGTATGAGCTGTGGTGGAGATATATGTAAATGTTTCGCATCAGGTGCAGATGCCATAATGTTTGGTAGTGGATTTGCAAAATCCAAAGAAGCGCCGGGATATGGATACCACTGGGGTATGGCAACACCGCATGCTAACTTACCAAGAGGTACAAGAGTGAAAGTGAGTATAACTGGCACTCTTGAAGAAATTTTATATGGACCTTCAAGATTAGACGATGGCTCTCAAAACTTAGTAGGTGCATTAAAAACATCTATGGGTACAATGGGCGCATCTAATATAAGAGAGTTTCAGAAAGCGGAACTTATTATTGCACCAGCAATTAAGACCGAAGGAAAATTGTTACAGAAAGCACAGAAGATAGGTATGTGCAAGTAAAACTTCCATTTTTGGCACTAAACTTTGTCAGAGGCGAGCTTAAATACTCGGGGGTAACCCCCACTCACGGTATTCTACGCTCGCCTCTTTCTTGTTTAGCACTCAAAAATGAAAGTTTTACGGGTGGCCTTTTCTCGTTCTTGCCTAAAAATACTCGCAAACTCGTTTATCACTTGAGGATTGAGCTTCTCGACCAAAACTGAAAGTTTTATATGTTTTGTTTCCTCTCCCTTTGGGAGAGGATTAAGGTGAGGGCTATGTTTCTTTTCTCCCTTTTGTAAAGGGAGTACCCGAATGTAAATGAGGGGGAGGGATTTTTTTGTATAATAAAATTAACTTATAAATAGGGGGTGGGTAATATGGGATGCGGAGGATGTAGTTCAGATCACGAAGGAATGCCAACAGAAGAAAAATGTTTTTGCGATAAATGTAATTGTGAACACATTAAAGAAGAATGTAAAGATGGCAAATGTCCTAAATGTGGATGCCAAGTAAAAATGGTTTAAGTTAAGTTTTTAAATAGCTCTAAAATTTGTTTTCCCGTTTTTGGACAAATGAAATTTGGAGCTATTTCATTTAATGGTTCTAACACAAACTTTCGTTCGTATAGACGAGGATGAGGGATTGTTAAATTTTTTTCTTCTATTATTTCGTCGTCATAAAAAATAATATCCAAATCTAATATTCTTGGTTCATTTTTCTGAACCCGCACTCTTCCAGCTTGTTTTTCTATTTTTAACAACTCTTTTAGTAATTGTTGTGGGGAAAGTTGCGTTTCAAAAGTTAAAGCACCATTAGTAAAATCTGGCTGATTAGCATTGCCGACTGGCTTAGTGATGTAATATTTGGAAATTTTTGTGATAGTTCCAATTTGCTTTAACTTTTGAAACGCTATTTCAAAACTTTCTTCAACATTACCAATATTTCCGCCAAATGCGATTAGTACTTTATGCATTTTCTATTTTTTCCATTATTTCTAAGACTTCTTTTGTTTCTTTTACATCGTGAACTCTAAAAATTCTTGCACCTCGTAAATACGAGTGACATACACTTGCTAAACTTCCATAAAGTCGTTTTTCTGGTGTTGAACCGAGAAAAGATTTACGAGATGTACCTATTAATATAGTTTTTTTTAATTTTTCAAATGTTTTTAGATTTTTTAAAAGTTCAAAATTCTGTTCTTTAGTTTTTGCAAAGCCAATACCGGGATCTATAATAATTTTGTCAGTGTCTATCCCAAGTTTTTTGCAATCTGAAATTTTATTTTTAAAAAAAGCAAAAATTTCTTTGGTAACATTTTTATAATCAGTCATTTGTTGCATTGTTTCTGGTGTGCCACGCATATGCATTATTATTACAGATGCATTGGTATCTTTAATAAGTTGCATCATCTTAGCATTTTTTAAACCAGTGATATCATTAACAATATCCGCACCAGCTTCCAATGCTTTTTTAGCAGTTTCTGGCTTGTAAGTATCGACTGAAATTAATATTTTTGGGAATTTTTTGCGAACTGCTTTTATAACAGGTATTATTTTTTGTTGTTCAATATTTTCACTAACAGCTTTCGCGTTAGGACGGCTACTTTCTGCACCGATATCTATAATATCTGCACCATCTTTTATCATTTTTGTTGCTTGTTTTAATGCTGTTTTGGTGGTGTTATATTGACCGCCATCATAAAAACTATCTGGTGTGATATTTAAAATACCCATTACTTTCATTTTTTTACTTCTCCTTTTTGGTAAATTTTTTCTTTTTTGCTCCTAAAGTAGGGTTCCCTCGCAAGCTTCGGGTTGTTCCAACCTACTAGTCGTCGCAAAGAAATAAAAAATTTCCACAAAAATGCTCGTAAATTTTTTTTATTTGTGTTGAGTGAATTGTAAAAACTCTGCTCTTACTTCTGGTTGTTCAAATACGCCCCTCAAGGCGGAAGTTACCATTATGGCATTATTTTTTCTTACGCCTCTAGAGGATATACACATATGCTGAGCTTTGCAAACTACCATCACACCTTGAGGGGCGAGATGTTTCATTAAACTATCTGCAATGTCTGCACAAAGTTTTTCTTGAATTTGTAATCGTCTTGCAAAAATATCTGCCATTCTGGCTAATTTGGATATCCCAATGATTTTTTTGTTGGGAATATATCCAATACTTATTGTTCCAAAGAATGGTAAAAAGTGATGTTCGCATGTAGAATAAAATTCCATATCTTTTAAGATAACCATTTCATCGCAAGTACCTTCTATGAAAGTTTTCAAAACACTTTCTGGTTTTTGTTTATAGCCACTAAACATTTCTTTGTAGCTATTTAACATTCTTTTAGGGGTTTCTTTTAAACCTTCTCTATTAGGGTTATCGCCGACATATGCTAAAACTTTTTTTAAACTTTGTTCTATTTTATGTTCAGCATTTTGTGAAGCTGTACGCTTAACTTTATTTGCGGGTTTACGCTTATTATTTTTAGGCATTTGTTTATATGCTCCTTCTTATTATCTTGTGGTTGTATATATATTAAAGTGTTTTTACCTGTTTGATTTATTAAACTTTTTAATTGTTTATCTGTTGTTTGTCTGTTAATTATGATTTTTAGTTCGTCCGCTTTTTTAAGAATTTTTTTGTTGAATTTTTTCTTAGGCGAAATTGTTAACCAATAAACCAAACTTGTATCTATATCTTTAAAACCATTGCTTTCTATATGTATATTATATCTTTTCTTACTTAATACGCTAAATAGTGGTAATATATCTTGTTCCAAAGGCTCGCCACCTGTTAATGTCACTGTTTTTGTAGGATATTTACTTATAGTTTGTAAGATTTGTTTTGCAGTTAACCGAAGGTTAACTGCTTTTGCGAATTTACTGTCGCAAAAGTTGCAACCCATGTTGCAACCAGCAAATCTTACAAAAACAGCACTAGTGCCTGTAAAAGCACCTTCGCCTTGTATGGAATAAAAAATCTCATTGATATTGTAAATGGTATTTTTAACTTTTCTATTTTTCTTTTGCGATTGCACAGGCATCTTCACTTTCCCATATTTCTAATGTTTTTAGCTTTAAGCTTTTTTGTGCTAGTAGCTTGCCAATTTTTTCAAAGTAAAAATTGGCTAAGTTTTCTGCTGTTGGATTTTCAATAATATCGTTTAGATACATATGATCTGGCAAAACATCGTCTACTAATTGTTTAAGTTTCTTAAAATCGTAAACCATACCATCTTTTTGAATATCGCCTTCTATTAGGAAAACTGCTTGCCAAGTATGTCCGTGCAATGCTTCACATTTGCCTTCATAATTTGGGAGACGATGCGCACAACTAAATTTTCTTTTAATCTTTAATAACATAATCCTCACTCTCTTTATCTTCTTTTTTCAAAATTCTATCTAAATAAAAACCTGCTATTATCAAGTAAATTGCAAATGCAAATGGTATTTTGAAACTTAATAATGTGCTTACAAGTCCAATTAAAAGTATTGGTGTTACGAGGTAGATACTCCATTTAAACATTTCCCCAGGTGTCACAAATGCCTTTCTGAAAGAATTTATTGTTAAACCTAATAGGAATATAGATATTGTAAAGAACATCATTTTCAAAATAGTAAAAAGCCCTATTATGGTAACCATAAACGATATTATTCCTTTTGTAATACTTATTATATTGGTATGCAAAATTTCTGGTGTAATTTCTACATTAAGATTAACTTTTGGTATTGGTGAAGCCTGCATACTGTTATAGTTTTTTATTATATAGAAGGTATCCTTTGTTAAATATGCGGCGATATTATTTTGTTTCATTTCGTTTAAGCTTACCGGTTCTGTTCGGCTGGTGTTTGCCAAAATAAAACCTTCGTTGTGTGCTAATGTCATATTTTCCCAATCTTTTTCTATACGGACATCATTTTTCTGACTTATTACAATTGCTAATGTTTCATTGTCGTTAACATTTAGTATTCCATTATCATAAGTAATATGTGGTATGCTATCTGCATGTTTGTTTATGAAATTGTGTATTTTAGGTTTGAAAACAAAACTTGTCGCAATAGAAATTACTAACATATACACGGCAAATAAATATACGGAATAAAGTAATGCTCTCCATATGGATTTTTTTGCTACTTCTTTATAGAAGTTTAAATTTATAAGTGCTTTTATTGGTTCTGTAAACATAATTTTTCTCCTATTTATATTTTTTTATAAAATCTTTTTTAAATTTACTAAAAGTTCCCTTTCTAATTTCTTTTCTTACCCTATCCATAAGTTGTATCAAAAATCTGATGTTATGTATAGACAAAAGTCTATGGCTGGTAAGTTCTTTCGCTCTAAATAAATGCGATAAATATGCACGCGAATAATTTTGACAGGTATAACAATCACATTTTTTATCTAATGGTTTGTTTTGAAGACGATACTCGTTATTTTTTATATTTATTGTGCCTTCGCTTGTAAAAACCGTGCCGTTTCTGGCTATGCGGGTGGGGAAAACACAATCGAACATATCAACCCCTCGCTCTATACATTCTAACATCTCTGTTGGTGTGCCAAGCCCCATGAAATATCGGGGTTTATCCTCTGGTAGATTATCTATAACCACAGAAACGGCACGGTTCATATCCTCATCTTTTTCGCCGGTGGAAAGTCCACCAATACAATAGCCGTGAATATTTTGACTGGCTATATGTAATGCAGATTCTTTTCTTAAGTCGTCAAAAGTTGCACCTTGTGCGATGGCAAATAAAAGTGGGTTTTTAACATCAAAACCTGTTTTGGTTTTTTTAATATTTTGTTTAACTTTTTTATGATAATGTTTTACTGCTCGCTCTGCCCATTTTTTTGTTGTATCCAAAGCTTCACGGGATTTTTTCTTGGTTATAGGATTTTCTGTACAGACATCTAATGTCACGAAAATATCAGACCCTATTTTCATTTGGCTATCAATAACATTTTCTGGGGTGAATAAATGTTTACTGCCATCGTGATGGCTTGTGAAAGTTGCACCTTTGTCTGATATTTTCGTGAAATGGGATAAACTCCATACCTGAAACCCACCGCTATCTGTTAAAACACTGCCGTCCCATTTCATAAAATTGTGAATGCCTTTCATTTTTTTCAAAAGCTCTGTACCGGGTCGTAGATATAAGTGATAGGTATTTGAAAGTAAACATTCTGCACCTAAGTTTTTTAAATCTTCGCTAGTTAAAGCTTTAACTGTGGCTTGAGTGGCAACTGGCATAAATACGGGTGTGTTAATGATACCGTGTTGAGTATATAATTTGCCAACTCGTGCTTTAGTTTTTTTGTCTTTTGATAGTATTTTGAATGGGCTTATTACCTGTTTTGTCATAATATTATCCTATAAAATTAACATAGCATCGCCAAAGGAATAGAACCGATATTTTTCTTCCACAGCTTGGGTATATGCTTTAAATAAAAAGTCTACATCGCCCAAAAATGCCGATGTTAGGCATATTGGGGTGCTGTCTGCTAGGTGGAAGTTTGTGATTAAACAATCTATCACTTTAAATTTGTATGGAGGGTATATAAATAGGTTGGTGTGTTTGCCACCGCTTAAAACCTCTCCCTTTTTTTCTGGGTTTGCGAAACTTTCTAGTGTTCTTACACAAGTTGTACCTGTTGCAAATAATCTGCCACCGTTTTGTTTAGTTTTGTTTATCTGTTTTGCTGTGCTTTCAGATATTACCGCAAACTCTGCCAACATTTCGTGATCTTTTGGAGAGGTTTTAAGCGGTTTAAAAGTTCCAAAACCAACATGAAGTGTAATTTCTAAAATTTTGACACCTTTATCTTCCAACTTTTTTAAAAGTTCTTTTGTAAAGTGGAAACCAGCTGTTGGTGCTGCAATAGAACCTGTTTGTTTGGCATAAATTGTTTGATAATCTTCTTTATCTGCATCTATTTTAGTATTTTGTCCGCTAGATTTTCTTGCTTTTTCTATATAAGGGGGAAGTGGCATAGAACCATAGGTATCGGCGTAACTCAAGATATTTTCTGTATTAAATTTCATTAAAAATTCGTTGTTTTCATTTTTTGATAGGAATTTGCCTACAATACCACCTTCAAAAAATATTTCTGTGTTTGGTTTGTATCCTGTGGAAAGAGTTTTCCAAATTGTAGCATCTTCTGTTTGCGAAACTAGTAAAACTTCTATTTTGCCACCGCTCTTTTTTTTACCTAAAATTTTTGCAGGAAAAACTTTTGTGTTATTTATAACAAGACAATCGCCACTATTAAAATATTGCAAAATATCTGCAAAAATTTTAGATTCTATTTGCCCACTTTTCCTATTTAGCACCATTAGTTTGGAGCTATCTCTTGGGCAAGCAGGTTTTTTTGCTATTAAATTTTCTATTTGTAGTTTTGTGAATTTTTCGAACATAATTTTATATCTTTATTAATTTGCTACCGGGGTAGTAGTTGAGTAAAATTTCTTTATATTTTATGCCGTCCATAGCCATACCATGTGCGCCATCTTGACATAATCCAGCTCCATGACCGTATCCTTTCCCGACGAACATATAACCATTACTCACTTTGCTTACACCAGTAAATTTACAGCTTTTTAATTTACTTGCACCTATTGCTATACGAAAGTTATTACAAGAAACATATTTTGTTGTATTTGTTGTTTGAATTTTTAAAGAAGTTGTTCTGCCAGATTTATCTTTATCAGAAATTCTTAAATCTTTTATCTTACCCTTAACTTTTAAATTTTTAAGTGCCTTATTGATTTCTGTATTATTAAAAGTTCTAGACCATTGATAATTGGGTGAATGTCTATCATACCTACATTTAGCGCCTTGTAAAACTTTAGGAGTATCTTTCATCCACGGTGGACTAGATGTTTCTCCTCCGCAGTTGCCATGATAATAAGTGTAAAAAGTTTTATCTTTATAAGTTAAAACTTCGCCTTTAGTTTCGTCTACTGCTCTTTTAACTTTGTTTGCTGGGTTAACACTTGATCCATATACCTGACTTCTGGTATCTGCATAAACATCGAAATTAATTTTTCTATTATCTCTCATAGTTGCCAAAGTATAAGTTCTTGCTGTAACTGCTTGAGATTTTAGGGCTTCTAGTTTCCAACTAGCACTCATTTCGTAGGGGAGTACACCGTAGAGATATTTTTCTAAATCTATTTCTTCCACCACATCTATAGTGCGATGTTTTGTTGGTAAAATTAAAATATTACCTTCGTATTTTTTCTTATTTATGGTTATATATCCTCGGCTGATTATTTTTACACCTTTTTTACTTTTTATGTTTCCAACTCGTACTTCGCCACTGGAAAGTTTTTTTGCGGTAAAGGTACCAGTGTCAGAAATTTTATAGCTTTTGTTGTTTGATAGGTTAATGAAAATTGTGCTATCTTCTATTTTAATTCTTTCTCTTTTAGTGTTTGGATTAAGTGCTACTCGTACAGTTTTTGCTTCCGCGATTAAGTTGAAAGTTAAAAGTAGGGTTAATAGTAAGATTAATTTTTTCATTTTATTATTTCCTTTATAAAGTTTACAGACTTTTTTGATACACCTTTATATTTTAAAGCTGTTTGTTTTATTTTGTCTGCAGAATTGGAGTTTATGTTTTTAATGGTGGTTTCAAAATTGTTTTTATCAACAATTTTTGCACCATTTTTTTCTAAATCTTTAGCGATATCTTTCAAATTGTAAGTGTTTTTACCAAATATTAATGGTTTTCCTAAGATCGCAGGTTCAAGCAAATTATGACCGCCTTTATCTGCTATTGTGCCACCTACAAAACAAATGTTTGACATATCGTATAACGAGGATAAGTATCCTATTTTATCTGCAATTAAAACTTGAGGTTCTTTGCCAATAATTTTGGCTTGAACCTGCGATAATAATGCAAAATTTAAACCAATTTCTTGTAAGTTTTTTGTAATTGAGGGTAATCGTTCCAAATGTCTTGGCGCAATGATAGTTTTTAGGTTTAAATTTTGCGTTGCTTTAAATATAATTTCTTCTTCCTGTTGATGAGTACTGCCACAGGTTAGAATTTGTTTGTCTTGCCAGTTTAAAATTTTAAGGATATCTAAAGTTTTTGGACTTTCTTCAAGGTTATCGTATTTTATATTGCCAAGCACTTTTTGTTTTTTAGTTGTAAGTCCTAACTCTTTAAATCTTGATTGAACAGCTTTATTTTGAAAGCTTGCACCATCAACTTTGCTAAATAAAATTTTAAACATTGGTTTAACGAGTTTGTATTTTTTGAAACTTCGTGCAGACATATTTGCATTTGCAAGTATCACTTTTGACCCGCTAGATTTTGCACCCAAAATCATATTAGGCCATAATTCTTTTTCTATAATTATTAATGCGTGTGGTTTGAAAATTTTAGTGAAACGATATATTAGGGGTGCAAAATCTAGCGGGGCTATAATAGTTTTGATATTGTGTAAGTTATTTAATTTATCTTTTGCTATTTTTTTGCCAAGGGCTGTGGTTGTTGTTACCAAAATTTTCCTATTAGGAAAATTTTGATTAATTAAAGCCAAAAATTGTTTTATAGCAAGCACTTCACCCGCACTTGAGGCATGAACCCAAATACACCCTTCAAAACCGTCTACATTATATGCTACAAACCGTTCTTTTAGCTCTTTGTTAAGATTTTTAAGCAGTCCTCGTCTTGCGGATAACAAAAACCACAATACATATATCACAGCCACAAATGGGGCTAATATGTTCAGTAATACAATATATAAATATCCTAGAAACTTATTCATACATATATTTTATAATTTTACTTCGTCTTTTGTCAGATTTCATTGTCTCTTTTTACTCAAGTCCCGCTACTGCTTCGCAGTATTAGCTAATGGACTATACATAAAAAATCGACTTCGAAATCTGACAAAATACTTGTAAAAACAAAAAATGTAGAAATTACTTTATTTTATTAGGAGATTATTTGGGTAGCTTGTTCGTTTAATTGGTTTAAAGTGTCTTTAAGTTCTAATCTAGCTTCTTTCAAATCTTTATCTGGAGCGATATGTATTGGCTCTCCATAAACATAGGAAGCAGAGCCAAATGGGAGGGGAACTTGGAATTTATCCCAACTACCAGCACTAATTTTGTTAGTAATCTGACAAGCCACTGGTACAATTGGAAGACCAGTTTTTTTGGCTAAATAAATTATACCTGGTTGAATGGTGTATACAGGACCTCGTGGACCGTCTGGTGTTATAGCCAAAGAATAATTTGCATCTGCGATATCTATAAGTCCTCTTAATGCAGAAAAACCGCCTTTAGAGGTTGAACCTCTCATAGCTTTAATGCCAAACTTATGAGCTGTTCTTGCTATATATTCGCCATCTTTACTTAAACTTATAAGACAGCAAACTTTTCTGTCTGCTTCAAATTTAGATGTTAAGTATAAAACGAATGCTTGTTGATTATGCCAAAAAGCATATATGCAAGGTTTGTTTTCTTGTTTTAGATTTTTGTAATTTTCTGGAAATTTGTGTTTGATTTTTTTTGTAACACCAACAATCATAAGATAAATGTAAATTAGCCATGCGACTATAATATATTTAAAAGATGCTTTTTTTCTTGTGGTTAATAGTGTGTCTATCATATTATTTTCTTTTTTTACTTTTCTTTACCCACGGCGATATAAATGCTGTACAATATTTTGGGGTGAAAGAAGTATCTATAAATTTTGCCGAAATTTTTTCGGGCTTTAAAATGTCTGACATTTTTAAAATAGTGTTTTTACTTACTTCGCTATCTGGCTTTAATGCAGTTTGAAAAAATTTCGGCTCTCTTATATAGTTAAATTGCGGATAGTAAAGCATTATGTTTTGTAAAATTTCAAAGTTATCTTTTTTCGCTTGGCTTTTGATGAGTTCAAACACAAAATTAAAAGAAGTTTTTAAAAATTCCATAATAGCAATATTTGCTATTACAATTTGTTTATCGTTTGTTAATTTTTCAAGCTCGGTTTCTATGTCTTTACCCAAAGTTATTATAGCGCCTGAAAATATTTCGTTGTTTTCTAAATCTATGCCGTCAAAAGCAATGTCTTCTTTTTCAAAAGTTTGATAAACAACACCATTATCTAATTTATCTGCGAGTTCCTGCGCAAAGTCTTGTACATCGGAGTTAGAGGCAAAACCTGCCTCTGCAATATCTATCTTCCCATGTATTACTTTGCGCAGTATCTCTTTACTATGTGTCGCAATTTTAAACTTTTTTATTTTCAACATATAAACCTATGTGTCATGCTGAACTTGTTTCAGCATCTTTCTATAAGATCCTGAAACAAGTTCAGGATGACAGAAAGAGTATTAGCTTATTTCTTCTTTTTTTTCTTCTTGCCTCGTTTCTTTGCATATTTACTTTCTACTGGTGTATAATTAGTGTCGTCTTTTAGATGTTTAGGTGTGTGATCTACTGGTGTAGAATCCGCAATAATAGGATTACCTTCACCTATCCAACTATAAACTAAACTTGTAGCAATTGCTATTGTGGAATATGTACCCACAACAACACCAATTAACATTGCAAATGCAAAGTTATTAAGTACTGGTCCGCCCAATAAATACACAAACACTACAGCAATAAAAATAGTTACACTAGTAATTATTGTCCTTGATAATGTTTCATTTAAACTTAAATTGATTAAGTTTTTAAGTGTTATTTTTGGGTTTAGTTTTAAGTTTTCTCTCATTCTATCAAACACGACAATTGTATCGTTGATAGAAAAACCTGCAATTGTTAAAAATGCTGCCACGATAATAAGATCTATTTCTTTTTGCAAGAGTGCAAAAACACCAACTGCTATAAATACATCGTGTAAGAGTGCCGTAACACCTGTTGCGCCCCAAATTGGATTTTTAAATCTAAACGCTATGTATATGATGATGAAAAATAATGCAAACACCATAGCCATCACTGCTCGTTTTCTTAAATCTTTACCGACAGTAGGTCCTACATAATCTAATTTAGTTTTATTTTCCTCAATTTGATAAGGCAACTTGTTAAGTGCAGTTTTAATTTTTGTGCCAACTTCATTAACATTTTCTTGTTTACCTTTTACTTTTATCGCAAAAGAGTTAGAGTTTCTGAAACTTTGTATTTCAGCTTCTATACCTTCATCTAATAAAGCTTCTCTTAACTGATGTGTTGAAGTTTCGCCTTTAAATTCTACCTGCATCATTGTACCGCCGGTAAAATCTAAACCAAAGTTTAATCCTTTAGCAAAAATTGACATTAAACCAATGGCTACTAAAATACCGGATATAGCAAAAAATATTTTTCGCTTTCCAACAAAATCTATATTTGTTTTTGGTAATATTTTCATCATATACTTATATCCTCCGGGTTAGCAGTTAGCAGGAAGTCGTACACCGCTTTTGTTACAAATACCGATGTAAACACACCAACTAATAAACCAAGTGTAAGTGTCACAGCAAAACCTTTTACAGGACCTGATCCAAATTGGAACAAGAACGCTGCTGCAAGCCATGTTGTTAAGTTGCTATCAAAAATAGCGGTCCAAGCTTTTTGATAGCCTGTCTTAATAGCCATTGCAAGTGGTTTGCCTAATAATTTTTCTTCTCTTATTCTTTCTAAAATAAGCACATTAGCATCAACCGCCATAGCAAGCGAGAGTATGATACCCGCTATACCAGGAAGTGTTAGCGTTGCTCCAAAATATGCCATTAAAGCTAGCAATGTTACTAAGTTCAGTATTAATGCTCCGCTTGCTATGGCACCAGAAAAACGATAGTAAACCATCATAAATACAAGTATGAATATTAAGCCGTACATAGATGCTTTTACACCCATTTTGATAGAGTCTTCACCAAGTCCTGGACCTACGGTTCTTTTCTCTATAATATGTACAGGTGCAGGTAAAGCACCAGCTCTTAATACAATGGCAATATGTCTTGCTTCGTCCATCATATCAAGACCGGTAATTCTACCTTCTCCTGGTATTCTGGAGTTAATTCTAGGTGCAGTTTGAACCACATTATCTAAAATAATTGCCATATTTTTACCTACATTATTACCGGTGAGGGTAGCAAAATCTTTTTTACCTGCTTTATCAAATCTGAAAGCAACTTCTGGTAAACCGTATTGTCCGTTAGGTGCAACTCTTGCATCTTCCAAATTAGCACCTGTTATAGGAGTTTTCTTTGTTAGAACATAAAGTTCTTGATCTTTACCACGAAGTACGGTTAACCCTGCAGGAAGTTTTTTTTGGATATTTGCTTTAAGCAAACCATCTGCATCAAATGGTTCTTCTATGTTTGAAACTATCTCTAAAGCTTTTGCAGAATTTTCGCCAGTTTTGACAATTTTAAATTCCAACATAGCAGTTTTACCAATTAAGGCTTCTGCTTGTTCTGGATTGGAAATACCCGGCATTTGCACAGCTATCCATTTGTCGCCCTGTCTTGTGATAGGTGTTTCAGCTACACCGTATTGGTCTATACGGTTTCTTAAAATTTCTATCGCTCTTGCTATTGCTTCAGATACGGTTTCTTTTTTACTTAATTTAGAAACATCAAGTTCTAAAAGCAAGTAAGTTCCGCCCCGAAGGTCTAAACCTAAGTTTAAAATATTTTTTGGTCGTTCGCCTGTTTGTTCTAATTTGGCTTTGTCTGTATCAGATTGGCTGTACCATTCATGCGTTGGTAACAACAAATACACAGAGCCAATTATCACAAATAGGATTACTATCCACTTTATTGTTAATTTGTAAGACATTTTTTCAAAACTCCGTTAATTATTTTTTTGGATTTAATTTTTCAACATCTTTTGGATCTGCAAAAGTAGCAATTGCTTGTTTTACAATTAAGATTTTTGTGTTTTGAGCAATTTTAATTTCTACTCTATCTAAATCTTTAAAGCCTTCTATTTCGCCGATCATACCACTTGTGGTGATAATTTTATCGCCCTTTTTCAAGCTATCTATCATTAATTTTTTTTGTTTAGCTTGTTTTTTTTGTGGTCTTATGATTAAAAAGTAGAATATCAATACCATTGGTACGATTAATACTAAAGAATCCATTATGCTTCCGTTTTGTGCCATTGTTCAGTTCCTCCGAGTTATTTTTGTATGCTAAATTTTATCAAATTTAGACAATAAAATCATTACTATATATTATTCCATATATGAGTGTATCAAATCTATTATATTTTTTTCGTCTTTTTTGGTGGTGTTAAGCGGTATTATTTGCTGATTTTCTTGATTCTTTATAAGAATGTAGCTTTCTTTCATATCGAAAAGAGTTCTTGGTTGGTTATCAAGCAAACTTTTGCCAAAATAACCTTGCGGTATTTTTATGTGTAGTAAATCTAAAATTGTTGGTGCGATGTCTAATTGTGAAATATTTTCCTGTTGAGTTAACTTGCCTATGTTTTGTTTGGATATAAAAATTATAGGTACATCATCATAAATTTCTTTGTATGGTTTAAATAATTTTTCTGTGCCTGCATTTGCAAAAAATGGATGATCGCTAGTTATTATAAAGAGGGTTTTATCGTCTAAGATATTTTCTGAAATTAAACTATCGTAAAAAAGTTTTAAATCGTAATCGTGTTTATGGAAGGCACTTACGAGGGTTTGTTTGTTGTAATATTTTTTAGTTTTTTCATCTTTAATTTCTGGATATTTTTGTGTCAAATAATCTGGTCGTCCAAGTGGGATATGGGTGTCTACTGTTAAGATTTGTGTGAAAGTTTTTTTGTTTTTATTCTTTTTTAAATAATCTACGGTAAATTCGAATAATTTTCTATCGGTTAAACCCCAAAAGGCAATAGAATCTTTATATTCTTTTTGTTTTTTGAAATAATTTTCGCCGTATATTTTAGAAAATCCAGCTTGTTTAAAAAGTTTGTCTTCGTCCATATAATCTTCTCTTGCACCACGGATAAATGTGGTTTTAAAGCCCCTGTCTGCTAAAATTTTAACAAAAGAATTAGGATAGTTTGTTGTTGTACTCATCGGCACATTAGGATGCGAATTAAATATTACACTTAATCCATATAATGTTGAAAGTGTGGTGCGTTTTAAAATTGTGGTTGGATAATTATTAGCAAAATAATCTAAAGTTGAGCTGGCTTCTGATGGAATGTTTTTATTATATTTGCTAAAAAATTTAGCACTCATTGCTTCGGTTGTTAAAAGTATAATTCTTTCAAAATTTTGATTGTTTTTTTGCGGTGTGTTTTGTGCATTAAAGATATTAAATTTTTTAGCTGTATTTTGAATATTTTTTGGCATATCTTTAAGGTTTTTATATGTCTTGTAATCTGGCTTTTTATCGAATGTGCTTTGCAATATATAAACAGGCGAAGGTTGTAATAATAAATTTGCATAAAAAGTTTGTATTTTATTAAAATTTTTGCATATTTTTACTGGTGCAAAATATGTGAAAATAAAAATTAAAACAAAACCCATTATAAATAGTTTTAAAGAGTTTTTTTTGTCTGTTTTTTTATGCAAAAATTTTATTGGAATATAAGAAACCAAACCAAGAGCTATGAAAAGTTTAATTGCGGTAGGAGAAAAAATAAAATCATAATTTGCTCCGCTCATTGTATGTAAATATTTTATACCAAATCGTTCTTTAAAATAAGCAAGCAAAACAAAATCTGCAGAAATTAATGCAAAATATAAAAAGAAAAATCCTGCTAAAATAAATTTATTTTTGACACCCAAAATATTCAAAACACTTATTAATAAAAGTATAAACAATGCTTCAACAATAAATTTACTAATTACACCCAAACCTAAAACAAGGGGGGAAGGTGTTGTTAATTGATAAAGTCCAAAAATAAATAATGATACCGCTGGTAGTGATAGTAAAGATATTAAAGGCAAATGGTTTTTAATTTTATTATAAAAATGTTTTAACATATAGTGCTTTCCCCAAATTTGATATACTGGTATTATATATTTTATAATATCTTAATACCTAACTAAAATGGAAGACCAAAAAAATGGAAAAACAAGAAAATAACTTTTTAGATACAATGCGTCATAGCTGTGCTCATGTAATGGCAGAAGCTGTGCAACAACTTTTTAAAGGCACAAAACTTGGTATGGGTCCGTCGATAGACAATGGCTTTTACTATGATTTTGAAAGTACTCATAAATTCGTACCAGAAGACTTGCCTAAAATAGAAAAAAAGATGAAAGAGATTATAAAATCTCGTGAAAAATTTGAATGCCACAAAATTGCCAAGAAAAAAGCGGTGGAATTTTTCGCCAAAAGAGGCGAAAAATTCAAAGTAGAATTAATAAAAGAGCTTAAAGATGGCGAAATTACTTACTTTGAAAGTGGCAATTTTGTGGATTTATGTAAAGGTCCACATTTGGAACATACAGGGCAGATTAAACATTTCAAATTAACTCATGTGGCTGGTGCATATTGGAGGGGAGACGAAAATAAACCTATGCTCCAAAGAATTTATGGTATAGCTTTTCAAGATAAAGGCAAGCTCAATACATATTTAACTCAGCTTGAAGAAGCTAAGAAAAGAGATCATAGAAAATTGGGTCAAGAGCTAAAATTATTTAGCTTATCCGAGGATATTGGTCCGGGTTTAATACTTTGGCACCCAAAGGGTGGTATTATAAGAACCACACTTCAAAGATGGTTGGAAGACGAAAATATGCGTCGTGGTTATAAAATAGTTTACACACCTCACATCGCAAGAAGAGGTTTGTGGGAAACTAGTGGTCATACAAATTTTTACAGCGAAAATATGTTCGCACCGATGGAAATTGATAATCAAAAATATCAAATTAAACCAATGAACTGCCCGTTCCACATAGGCATTTACAAAAGCGAATTGAGAAGTTATAGAGATTTGCCTTTTAAATTGTCAGAACTTGGCACAGTTTATCGTTATGAAAGAAGTGGAGTATTGCATGGTTTATTAAGAGTTCGTGGGTTCACACTCGACGATGCTCACATCTTCTGCACACCAGAACAAATCGATAAAGAAGTGCAAGACAGTATCGATTTTGTAATTTTCATAATGAAAACTTTTGGCTTTAAAGACTATAAAGTTGAACTTTCAATTTGGGACGAAAAAAATCCAAAAAAATATGTAGGAACAAAGAAAGATTGGAATATGGCACAAAAATCCTTAGAAAATGTTTTAAAGAAACGCAAAATCCCATACAAAGTGGAAGTAGGCGAAGCAGCTTTCTACGGACCGAAAATTGATATCAAATTAGTGGACGCCATTAAAAGAACATGGCAACTTTCTACCATTCAATTTGACTTTAATCTACCGACAAGATTCAACCTAGAATATGTTGGTAAAAAAGGCAGAGCAAAGCCGTATATGGTGCATCGTGCATTATTTGGAAGTATAGAAAGGTTTGTAGGAATTTTAATAGAACATTATGCAGGACAATTTCCATTATGGCTAAATCCTGTACAGGTAAAAATATTAACTTTAACAGACAAAGAAGAAAAGTATGCGAAAAAGTTAGCAGAAAAATTACAAGCTAAAGGCATACGAGTGGAAATGGATTTAAGGGCAGAAAAATTAGGCTTGAAAATTCGTGAAACCCACGGACAGAAAGTTGGTTATACAGCAATTATCGGCGGACGAGAAGCAGAAGAAAATAAAGTTGCAGTTCGCTTAAGAAGTGGCAAAAACCAGACAATCTCATTAGATGATTTTGTAGGCAAAGTTGCTAAAGAAATTAAAAATAAAGATTTAGAACCAACAATAAAATAGGGAAGAGATATGGAAAATATAGTTTCAGACAGAATAAAAAAGATACAAAAACAAGTACGAAAAGAAAAGTTAAATGGCTATGTAATAACAGATTATATTGATATAAATTATTTAACGAATTTTCATTTTGGTAAAGGTGAAACAATGCTTCTAGTTACAAAAACAAATGCTTTTTGTTATGCTAGGAAATTGTATGTATCAGAATTTGCAAAATCACGAGAAAAGTACTGTGAAATATTTGAATCGGTTGATTTTAAGAAGGATGTTTTATCAAAAATAGCAGAATTAAAAATTAAAAAAGTAGGGTTTGATTTTCAAAAAGTCAGTTATTTAGACGGTAAATTATTTATAAAAAATAAATTTAAAGAAGCTCCAAGTTTTGTAACAGAACTTAGAAAAATCAAAACAAAAGAGTGTATAAAAAGGATTAGACATGCATGTAAAATCGCACATGAAACTTATGAACTTGTTCGCAAAAAAATTAAAACTGGTATGACCGAACTTGAAGTAGCTAGTATTTTAGAAAATACTATGCGTTCTAAAGGTGCTACAAAAGTTTCTTTTGAAAGTGTTGTCGCATTTGGTGCAGGTGCAGCAGAACCACATCATATAACTGGTACCAGAAAACTAAAAAACAATGAAAATATTTTAATAGATTTTGGTTGTATATATAAGGACTATTGTTCGGATATAACAAGAACATGGTGGCACGGCAAAAAACCTTCAGCAGAATTTAAGAAAGTTCATGCTTTAGTACAAAAATCTCACGATGAATGTGTAAAAAAAGTACGAATTGGTATGACTGGTATAGAAGGCGATAAACTTTGTAGACATATTATCGAAAAAGCCGGATACGGCAAATATTTTATACATCCTACAGGACATAGTCTTGGAATGAAAATTCATGAAGGACCATATATATCACAAATAGAAAAAGAAAAGCTAAAAGAAAATAATGTTTTTACCATCGAACCTGGAATTTATTTGCCAGATAAATTTGGTGTAAGAATTGAAGACACCGTTGTGTTAACGAAAAGTGGCGCAAAAATTTTAACAAAGTAGGAAAAAAGAAATGTTATCAACAAGTGAATTAAAAGAAAATTTAATTTTTGAAGATGAAAATGGCGAGATAGTTCAAGTTATTTCACATAGCCATCACCGAAAGTCGCAAGCAAGAGCTGTTGTAAGACTAAAACTTAAAAATTTTTCAACTGGAGTAATTACAGAAAGATCTTACAGACCAGAGGATAAATTTAATGAAGTAGCCGTACAAAAACGACCACAAACATATTTATATACAACAGGCGACAATGCTTGTTTTATGGACGCTACAAATTACGAACAATATGAAGTGCCAGTATCAAAAATTAAAAACGAATATAAATACCTTACAGATAATATGGAAGTTGAAGGGCTTTTTATTAACGAAGCATTTTTCTCTGTAGTATTACCAGTAAAAATGACATTCAAAATAGATTTTACCGAACCAGGTGTAAAAGGCGATACAGTTTCTAATACATTTAAACCAGCCACACTTGAAAACGGTATAGAAATAAGAGTACCACTATTCATTAATGAAGGCGACAAAGTTGTAATAGATACAAGAACCGGTGAATATGTGGAACGAGCATCTAAATAAATGAAATGTTTTAGTAAAACAAAAAATATTTTAGTATCTGAAAATATTAAAATAGCGCAAACTTATTTTTCTCGTATGAAAGGTTTACTTAGGAAAACTAGTTTGCCACAAGGCGAAGGATTATATATAACAAAGTGCAAACAAGTGCATACCTTTTTTATGAAATTTGCAATTGATGTGGTGTTTATCGACGAAAAGGGGAAAGTTTTAAAAATTGTATATAATATGAAACCTTGGAGAATTAGCCCTTTTATTTTTAGTGCTTTTGCAACTTATGAATTTAATGCAGGGTTTGTTAAAGGTAAAATATCAGAAGGCGATATTTTGGAAATAAAATAAAAAAGAGGAAATAAAAATAATGAAAAAAATTTTAATATCAATAATTTTAATATCAGTGGCGGGTTTAAGCTACGCGGGTAGCTATGACGATTTTTATAATAATGCTTCGGCAGAAAATTTAAAACCGTTTACAAAAGATGCATCTGCCTTATTAAATTCTGGCATATTCACAACTGGCAGAATTTTGGGTTGGGGCGGATATCGTTTTGGTGTAAGAGCATCGTATATGAATAAACCTAGCGACGAAAACACAGCACTTGGCACAGATAAATCTTCATTAACCGTACCTTGGATACAAGCAGACATTGGCTTGCCTTTAAGAATAGATGGTTTTATAAGAACATCCAACTATCATAAATATGCCATTACTGGTGGAGGTTTCAGATGGGGCGTTTTTAGACCTTCGGATAAACCAGGATCTTTCCAAATGTTAATCTCTTTAGCAGGACATAACTCCGTTAACGATTATTTTTCCCTAACAACTTATAATGCAAGTTTAGTGGGTTCGTTTAAGTTTGATACCTTTAATCCATATGCAGGTGTCGGTATAGATTACGGCAAATTACAAGTTAGAAATGTGGCGGATAGTAGTTTGATAGGAGTTAGTGAAGAAGCAAGCACACCACACTATACATTGGGTGTAAATTTCTTACTTTGGAAGTTTTTCGAATTTGCAATTGCAGGGAACTATGCGAATTATGGGTTAGGTGGCGAAGCATCTTTAGCTTTCAGGTTTTAGTTCAGCTTTTCTGTAAATTTTCTCCCTTTTGTAAAGGGAGTACCTGCGTAAGCAGGGGAGGGTTTTAATAATAAGGTGGCTATGTAACATTAGCAAAACTAGTGTTATGTAGAAAGTTTAAACACAATAAAACCCCCGATATTTGTTAACACAAATATCACCCCCACAGAGTCTGTGTCCACGACTTTTTGAAAGGGGGAAAGTAAAAAAAGTTTTATATAGCATAAAAAAAGCGGGCGATATTAATCGCCCGCTTTTTGTTTAATAGCACTTTTGGAAAGGGTTTTTTATAGTGCAAAAGTACTAGTTCTATATAGTACTAAAGTACCTTGTGTGTTTTTGGAGTAGGTGGTAAAATATAGCTGTAAAAGAAAATTTTCATCATAAACACATGGGAGAAAAAAGAATGAAAAAATTAACAACAATGTTAGCAATATTAATGTTTTCTGTATTAAGTATCAACTTATCTGCAACAAATAATAATGTTAACGAAATGGTTGCAAAACTTGTAGATAACCAAACAACACTAACCTCTTATTTCATCGCACATAATATGCATTTTAGGTTAAACAAATGTATGGCTACCTTTTTACCAGAAGGTATATTTACAGTTTTTCATGAAGCTTGTCTTGGTGAAGGTACTAATAAAGCAGGTGCAAAAATAAGTTTTAATATTGGCAATGTTAAGGATATAAAAGCAACAGTTAGTACAATAGAAAAATTCGGAGAAACTTTTGCTTTACTTAAAACTGATGTTTCATATTCTATACCAGAAGGTGGAAAGCTTACTTTTTATGAAGGCGAAACATTGCTTTATGAAGTAAAAGAGCAAGGGGACACTAGAAAGCTAGTAGGTTCTTTCATATATCCTGTGTTAAATGCAGGAATCCTTGGTTTTGACCCAAAACCTGTATTTCCTGTATTGAGCATTAGTGATAAGGATGCAGAAATATCAAAAGGAAGTCTTTTTGCTTCATCGGGTAGGCCTGTTGCGGGGAGTCTTTTAATTAGAGAAGATGCAGAAACTGGGAAGAAAGAAATAATTGATGCTTTTAGAATGTATACAGGAAAAACGGATAGTCATACTGGGGCGATTACATACACGGCTCATTTCTACGCACCATTTAAGTTTAAAAAGCAATAATCGAATTTTGTACATTGAATAAAAAGGCAGGGAATTTTCCCTGCCTTTTTTGTTTGCTCAAAAAATATACAAACCAGTTTCCAACTTTTTCCAAATTTAGTATCATTTATATGAGCTAAAAAACCCAATTTATATTAAAACAATGTCATTCCGTGCTTGACACGGAATCCAGGATAAAAAAAGAAAAGACCTAGATTGCGGATCAAGTCCGCAATGACAATAATAGGAGATAGTATCATGGCAATTAAGGTAGCAATTAACGGCTTCGGCAGAATAGGTAGACTAGTTCTAAGAGCAGGATTAAAAAATCCTAACCTAGAATTTGTAGCCGTAAACGACTTATCAGATGCAAAAACAATGGCGCATCTATTCAAATACGATTCAACTTTCGGTATCTTTGACGGGGAAGTAAAAGTAACCGAAAATGCATTAATAATCAACGGTAAAGAAATTAAAATTCTTGCTGAAAGAAATCCAGCAGACCTTCCTTGGAAAGATCTTGGTGTAGATATCGCTATAGAAAGCACAGGTATCTTTACACAAGACACAAAAGCACAAATGCATTTAGATGCTGGTGCAAAAAAAGTAATAATTTCCGCACCTGGTAAAGGCGACGGCGTAACAACAATTTGTATGGGTATTAACGAAGAAGTCTATAACCCAGCAGAAAATCATATAATCTCTAATGCAAGTTGTACAACTAACTGCTTAGCACCAGTTGTAAAAGTGTTAGAAGAAAAATTTGGCATAGTAAATGGCTTGATGACAACCATTCATTCCTACACCAACGACCAACCAGTACTAGACTTTGCTCATAAAGATTTAAGAAGAGCAAGAGCGGCAGCGGTTTCTATGATACCAACCACAACAGGTGCAGCAAAAGCGATCGGTTTAGTGATGCCAAATTTAAAAGGTAAGCTAAACGGCTATGCTATGAGAGTACCAACACCAAATGTATCCGTGGTAGATTTAACAGTATTATTGAAAAAAGAAACTACCAAAGAAGAAATCAATAAAGTTATGAAAGAATCAGCAGAAGGAGCAATGAAAGGTGTGCTTGAATTTAATGATGTTCCTTTAGTATCTAAAGATTTCAATGGTAATCCAAACAGCAGTATTTTTGATGCAGGTATGACAGATGTTATAGATGGCAATCATGCAAAAATATTAGCTTGGTATGATAATGAATGGGGATACTCCAATAGAGTTATAGACTTAACAAACTTTGTTGGTTCAAAACTATAGTATGAAAATTAAAAGAATAGAAGATGTTAATTTAGATTCAAAGACCGTACTTGTTAGGGTGGATTATAATGTCCCTATCAAGGACGGTCTTGTTACAGATAATACAAGAATAGTTTCTACTGAAAAAACAATAAAATATCTATTAGAAAAAAATTGCAAAATAGTTTTGATGGCACATCTCGGTAGACCAAAAGGTCAAGTAGTAGAAGAGTTCAGTCTAAAACCAGTAGTACCTGAAATAGAAAGAGTTATGGGTGTAAAGGTTCACTTTGCAACCGATTGTGTTGGCGAAGAAGCAGATAAAGTTGTAGCCGAAGCTAAACAAGGCGAAATAGTTTTACTGGAAAATTTAAGGTTCCATAAAGAAGAAACAGATAATGATAAAGCATTTGCCGAAAAACTCGCTAAACATGGCGAAGTTTTTGTGCAAGATGCTTTTGGTGCATTGCATAGGGCACATGCATCAACATCTGCTGTAGCCGAGTTTTTCGGCATAGAAGATAAGGCAATTGGTTTTTTAGTTCAAAAAGAATTAGAGTTTTTGGATAGAGCCATAAAAACACCACAAAAACCATTTACAGTAATAGTTGGTGGTGCAAAAGTATCAGACAAAATAGAAGTATTAAACAAATTTATAGATTTATGTGATACCATTTTAATCGGTGGTGGTATGGCATACACATTTTTAAGAGCGCAAGGTTTAAACATTGGTAATTCTTTGGTAGAGGAAGAAAAAGTAGAATCTGCCAAATCTATAATAGAAAAGGCAGCGTCTAACAATGTAGAAATTTTATTACCGGCAGACCATGTTATAGCAACAGAATTATCCGACGCAGGGAGCGAGCCTCTCGCTGTAGAACCTCAGCTAACAGATAGTATGGCAATACCAGAAGGTTATATGGGTTTAGACATTGGTCCACGAACAGCAGCACTTTTTGCAGAAAAAATTAAAACATCAAAAACAGTTTTTTGGAATGGTCCATTGGGTGTGTTTGAAAACGATTTATTTGCAAAAGGCAGTATAGCCATTGCAGAAATTTTAAGACAAGCTACTGAAGAAGGTGTAATAACCATCGTAGGTGGTGGGGATAGCTTATCTGTACTAAAAAAAGCTAAAATAGATAGACAAGCTTTAACACATTGTTCCACTGGTGGTGGTGCAAGTATGGAATTTTTGGAAGGCAAAGTGCTTCCCGGTTTAAAAGCGGTTTCACAAGAATAAAATCAGGAGAATATCATAATGTATACATTTCTATTAATAATTCACTTCCTAGCATGTTTTTTACTTGTAGTTGCAATATTATTGCAATCTGGTAAAGGCAGTGCGGCAGGAATATTTGGATCTAGCGGTGGTGGTGACGGTATGATGAATGCCCCAGCAACAGCTAGCTTTATTTCAAGGTTCACTATGGCACTTGCAGTACTTATTGCTATAACATCAATATCTTTAACGGTATTAGTATCAAAAGGTACAAGTAAATCCATTATGGATAGTAGTGTAGCACCAGTGCAAGCAGAAGAAACAAAGTAACTTCGTCTTCTGGCTGAATTTTTGTTTTTTTTTACCAGGGGCTGGCTCCCAGCTCCTTAAGTCCCGCTACTGCTTCGCAGTATTCGCTGAACGGACTAGGCGTCGAAAAGAAAACAAAAATTCAGCACAGAATACTCGTTCCCTTCGGGACGCTGTTTTGTAAACTTTAAAAAACGGAGATATTATGAAAAAAATCTCTCTTTCCCTAATAGCTTTATTTTTTGCCACAAGCATTTATGCTTATCCACCTTTTGACTTTGAACTTGGTGCAAGATCTTCAGCTATGGGTGGTGCATATACCGCTGTAAAAGGCGATATTTATGCTGTCAATTATAACCCCGCTGCAGATGTTGAACCTCATCAAGCAGCAGCAGATTTTAGTTTCGGTAAAAACTTCATAAATAATGCAAGTATGTTTGGTTATTCTGGCTATTGGGACGAATATCAATTAACAGGTTTTACAGGATATATCAAAGGTGATAACCATAAGGATAAATATCTAAATTTATCTGGTGCTAAACATCATCAATTTTCTCTCCTTCCAAATTACACACATATTGGTGTAAGTTTAAAATATATAGGTACAGATTATTCCAACGAATCCTACTCAGATTCTGCAATAGATATAGACCTCGGTGCTTTACACGATATTACAGATTCTTTATCTGTGGGTGCTAGTATATTAAATGTATTTGGTTCTAGATTTTACGATTTTAAACAATCAAGAATACTTCGTCTAGGCGGTGCATACGAATATTTTTACGACGATTATAATCAGTTTGCGTTCTCTTCAGACATTGTTAGTAGTTATGGCAAATGGCGTTTAAATTTGGGTAGTGAATACGGATATTTAAGTAAATATTTTGTACGGTTAGGTTATAAAGGTAATTATGATGACGATACTGGAATAACCTTAGGTTTAGGTTGGTTAACAAGTTTATTTTTAGGCAAATTACGGTTAGATTATTCCCTTTCAGAATATGAAAACGAGGATTTGCAAAAACTTACAGTTACATTTAATTTCTAACGGAGGGTTTTTATGAAAAAGTTTGGAAATTTTATTTTAAAAATAATAGTTAGTGTAGTTTTTCTTTTTGCAATTTATATATCTTGGCAAATGTTTTACGATGCTTTCATATTAAAATATGGTAGTGAAATGAGGTTTTACACATTAGCTTTCATGATTATAATTTTAGGTGGAAGTGGATTGTTAACTTACACAGTTTTTAATAAAGATAAATAAATATAAAGTATAATAAAAATATGAAAAATAAAAAAGGAAATAAAAATTTGTCATTACGAAGAATTTTTTCTTATGTCATTCTCAGCTTGACTGGGAATCTAGTAAAAAATAAGAAAAAATTCTGTGGTAATCTCGGTTTTACATTAATAGAACTTTTGGTGGTAATACTTATACTAGCAGTACTAGCTAGTATTGCATTACCAAAATATATGGTAGCAAGAGATAGGGCACACCTTGCTGGTTTAATGACTATTGGTAAAAATGTTAATGATGCTTTGGATAGAATAAGTCTTACTGATGACCAGGCAGATAGCTCAGCTTTAGACAAATTAGATATAAGTTTTAAGGATTACGAAGGAAGTGATTGTGGTAGCACCTGTAGAATAACAGTTTCAGGTAAAGATTATATGCTTATGCCTGTTCTAAATCAGTCTGATGTTCATACTCGGAATTATACTATTTTTTATTCTTATGATAATTCAAATTTTAATAGACTTAATGTCCATACGGAAGAGGGAAAAGTAACTTGGAATACCACAAATACATATATGCTTTTTTGTTATCAGTATAATGCCTCATATATAGATCCAGATCCAGATAAATGTGAAAGATTAGCAGCAAGTTTTGGTGCAACTTGTATTGGAGCCACTGGTGCAAGGAGATGTTCTTGGAGCTAAGTAGCTTAATCCATAATTTATTTTTTTATTTATCTAAAAAAGCTTTTGCTTTAGCCTTGTCTTTAGCTATTTGTGCTTTAAGTTCGTCTAAATTATGAAATCGCATCTCTTTTCTAATCTTCTTTAAAAATTGAAGTTTCAAAACTTTACCATAAATGTCTTTATCAAAATTTAACAAGTGTGCCTCTATAAGGGGCACATTTTTGTTTATAGTGTTTATCGTCGGGCGAAAGCCAATATTTATAACTGCATTATAAGTTTTGTCGTCCAAAATTGCTTTACCTGCATATACACCTTTTGGGTGAATTTTAAAAATAGATGGATCTAAATTAGCGGTAGGAAAACCAATTTTTCTGCCAAGTTTCATACCCATTATCACCTTACCAGAAATTTCGTAAGGACGGGTTAACATTCGGTTTGCTTTTATAAGATGCCCGCTGTTAAGAGCATCGCGAATTAAAGATGAAGATATTTTTTTGCCATCAGAATTTGTTACAAACCCTTCATGAATAAAAGGGATATCATATTGTTTACATTTTTCTGCTAAGAAATCTAAATGACCGCTTCGGTTTTTAGCAAATGCAAAATCTCTACCTACTAACATTCCACCCATTTTGTATTTTGTTAAAAGTAGATTGAAAAAGTTTTCTCTGCTTAAATTTTTTATTGCAAAAAATTTAAGCTCTTTTACCCCGTCAATGTTTTGAGCTTTCAAAAGTTGCTTTTTTTCCTCTGGAGTGCAGATGACACTCATTTCTTTATTTACACTTTGCAAAACCTTGGCGGGGTATGCAAAGTATAAAGCCAAACTTTTTTGCTCATACTTTTTAGCAAGAGCTTTAAGCTTGTTTGTTAAATGTTGATGTCCTTTATGAACTCCGTCAAATGTTCCTATAAGTATAAAATTTTTTGTCATATTACTCGCACTTCCAAATCTTTTCTACTGATTTTTTTTACATCTGAAACTTTTATAGCATCCGAAATATCATACTTACCAATTGTTGTTCTTCTTAAACTTGTTAAATGTGCATGTGTACCAAGTTTTTTAGCTAACATTACTGCTAAACTTCGTACATATGTGCCACTGGATACTTCTACTTTAAATTTTAAAATATTTTTAGAAAGTTTTACATTGCTCCAATTAAAAACTGTAATTTCGCTTTCCTTTTTTTCTATTTTAACACCTTCTCTTGCAAGTTTATACATTTTTTGTCCGCCGACTTTCTTTGCTGAAAATGGGGGGATAATATGGTTGAATTTTCCTGTTAAACTTTTAATAACTTCTTGCAATTTATCCTCTGAAATTTGTGGCACAGCATCTTCTTTTAAAACTTCGCCTTCAGCATCCCAAGTATCTGTTTTAATACCTAATTTTGCCTTTGCTTCATAGGTTTTTGGTAGTGTTAAAAATTCGTTTTGTTTTTTTGTGAAAGAACCTACAAGTAAAATTAATAATCCTGTTGCCATAGGGTCTAAAGTGCCTGCATGCCCTACTTTTGTTTTTAAAATGCCACGGCTTATGCAAACAACATCGCTAGATGTCCAGCCTTGTTCTTTATCTACAAGCAATATGCCGTTTTTGGTTTCTATTTGGTCCATTTTATTTCTTTGATGAGCTTTTGTTTTATGTCTGCTAATTTTTTGTGCGAACTTTTAAAACCAGATGCTCTTTTATGTCCGCCACCGCCAAACTTTACTGCAACTTTACTTACATCAAACTTATCTTTAGACCGCAAATTTGCAGATATTTCTTTTGCTTCTTCTTTTAAAAACACAGCAACTTCTACACCCGGTATCATAAGGAAGTTATTGACGACACCTTCACTATGATTATTATTTGCTTTTAGCTCTTTAAAATCTTTTTTTGTTATTTGAGAAATGGCAAGTTTACCGTTTTTTAAAATTTCTAAATTGGTTAAAGCTCTTGCCATTATGCGAGTGCTTTCTAAACTTCTTTTTTGATACATCTCGGTATTTATTTTATCTGCATCTGCACCAAGTGTCTTTAATTTGCCTGCAACTTCATATGTAGATGCCGATGTGTTTTGATATAAAAAACGGTTTGTATCTGTAGATATCCCTGTAAATAAATTTGTTGCCATAGATTTTGTTATGCTGGCTTTTATATGCTGAAAAATGCCAAAAACCATTTCCGATACCGAGGATATATTAGCATCTATATAATTTACCGTTCCGTAGCGTTCACACACTATATGGTGATCTATATTCAAAATATGTTTGGCATTTTTCAGCACATTATCCATATTTTTTTTATTGTCCGAAATTCTGTTCTTACTGGAACATTCAAAAGTTATTATAACATCAAATTTTTCTGTTTTAGGAAATTTTGCTACATTAATTTTTTTAATATTTGGCATAAAAGAAAACTTGTCAGATAATTGGTCGTCTGAAAACAAATAAACTTTTTTCTTTTTGTTTTTTAGATATTCCGCCATTGCTAATCCTGCACCCAAAGTATCAGGGTCTGGATTTTTGTGTACGGCGATAAAAAAGCTTTTACCAGTTTTTAAAACTTTAGAAATTTGTTTAACTTCTTTTGTAAATTTATTTTTCATTTTACTTCCTGTTTGTCATCTTGAGCGTAGTCGAAAGATCTTGGTATTATAGTGTGAACTTAAAGACAAAGATTCTTCGGCTTCACTTCGTTTCGCTCAGAATGACAATTCCTATTTTTCTTCTCTTCGTTTCTTTTCTCTTTCTAATTTAGCAAAAACGGTTTCAACTTCTGCTGCTTTTTCTGGAGTATTATCAAACTCAAAAATAAAAGAGGGGATTCTTTTTAAATGAACCCGTTTTCTTAAATTTGCACCAATTTCTTTTTTCATTTCGCTAAGAAGTTGTTTTGCATCTTCTCTGGCGTTATCGTCGCCCATAAAAGAATAGAAAACCCTGGCCTGTTTTAAATCTTTACTAATTTTTACACCTACAATTGTTATTATGCCGTTTAAATTTTGATTATAAGTTTCACGGGATAATTGTGTATTAAACTCTTGCATAAGCAAGGTTTCAAGCCGTTTCATTCTATCTACTTTTTCTGTACTCATAATTTTATTTTACCTTTAAATTGTCTGTCCATATCACGAGATAAATCTTTTTTCTTAATGCTATCTCGTTTATCGTGCTGTTTTTTACCTTTAACAAGCCCTATGCTCATTTTTATCCACCCTTTTTTAAGGTACAACCCAAGCGGAATTATTGTTTGATTTTTCAACTTTTGAAGCCCTAACAACTTTTTTATTTCTTTTTTATGAAGTAATAATTTTCTTGTTTTTGTAGGATCAACCTCTTTTATGTGAGCATTTTCGTAAGGAGTTATACTCATATTATGTATGAAAGCTTGCATATTATCCTCGATTTTGACAAAAGCACCCTCTAAGCTTACTTCTTTAGCTTTGACAGATTTTACCTCGGCACCGCTAAGTTCTACACCGGCTTCGAAGGTTTCTAAAATCTCGTAATCAAAGAAAGCTTTCTTATTTTTGATAATATTATTGTCTGGCTTTTTGCCTATCTTTTTGCCTATTTTTTTACTCATATATATATTTTATCAAATAGTTCGGGTATTATGTGAAATTTACGGTAGTACTTTAGTACTAGTCGCTAACTAGTACTAAAGTACCATTGTGCAAAAATATTATGGTTGATACAATATAATTGTATTATTAAAAATATAATTCGTCTTGGAGGACAAAAAAATGAACAAATCAATAAAAACAATATTGGCAATAGTAATATTATCTATTGCATTTTGTGGATTAGGAAATGCGCAAGACATACATAAAGTTATCGAGTATGTTGGAAAAGGAAATACAGAATCTCTAAAAAAAGAACTTAAGAAAGGAAATATTGAGATAAAAAAAATTACCCCCTATCATATACTTTATACCTCGAAACCACCAACAAGCGTGCATCTAGAGATAGTAAGACTATTAATAGATGGTTTTAATGAAGGAGATACAAGAGTAGAATATCTTAGATATGTAGAATATGGTATAGTGAATCGAAAGGCAGTATATCTTAAAAGGAGATATGAGAAGGGGGCTATAGTTTTTATGTGGGAGTTAAAGGAAGGGCATATAGAAATGGCAAAACTATTAATTGATCCAGAAGCAGATCCTGATATACAAGATGGAGATGACACCACAATGCTTATGTTTGCATTAAGAAACCATTATATGAAGATAGCAAAATTATTAATTGATAAAGAAGCAGATCTTAATATACAAGATAAAAAGGGCAGAACAGCTCTTAGGTGGGCACCATTCTTTAAATATGAAGAGTTACTTGATGCAGGAGCAGATCCTGATATACCAGATAACGATGGCCAAACAGTTCTTATGAATGCATCATATTATGGTGTTATGAAAACAGTAAAACTATTAATTGATAAAGAAGCAGATCTTTATATTCGAAATAACGATGGTTATAATGCTTTTGAACTAGCTGAGAAAAGAGGTCACAAAGAAATAGCAGAATATATAAAAGAAAAAATGAACGAGAGATCACAAGTGTTAAAAGAAGTGTCTAAGGATTTAGATGCTGCAAAATAATATGTAAGATATATTGATAACTTTAAAGCCTCGCAGGCACTAGCTTGCGGGGCTTTTTTATAGCACACATAATAATTATATTTATAGTCATTGTAATACTGCACCTAATATTCTAAAATAACATCTATGCCACCATATAAATCATATAACCGCCCCAACAGAAGAAGAAGTAATGGGAACAAAAAATCCCACTTCAAACCTATCTTAAAAGGGTTCTTAGTTATATTACTAATTTCAGCAGTTATATTTGGTTTTTACAAGATCACCCCGCTAATTGCCAAACTTTCTGGCGATATAAAACGACCTCAATGGACATATTTTCAAGTTAACGATATTGTCGTAAAAGGTACAGATGACGAAACCGCTTTGGATATTACAGATGATATTTCGTATAATGAAAATGGCATCATTACCTATAAAGATGTCGCAAAAATTAAAAGAGAACTTTTAGCAAAATATACTAACTTTGAAAAAATAGAGGTTTCTAGAAAATATTTAACAAAAAATTTATATATAAAAGTTAAACCAAGAAAGCCAATTGCAAAGACTTGTGAAGGCGAAGTTTGTCATTATATCGACGGCAAAGGATTTGTTTATAAAGACGAGATACAGCCAAGTCTAAATATAATAGATTTAAAAATTGAAGAAGGGGCGAGCAATTTAGATAAAAAATTCGTACAATTAATAGTTGAACTGACATCGTTAAATAAGAAGCTAAATTTAAATGTAGAAACCCTAGTTTTACAAGTAGAACAAGAAAATGCAAAATTAATTTTAGAAAATAATATTACCCTTAATTTAGGGACTTTGGAAAATTCAGAAGCAAGATTAAAAAAAGCTAAAAAAATAATAAAATACTTACAAGAAGAACATAGCGATAACTATACATTAAATTTGAAATATTTTGAAAATGGAAAGATTTATCTTAATTTAAATAAGTAGGTGAAACAAATGTCCAGAAAGATCACAATAGCAGGTTTAGATATCGGTAGCAACAAAATAACAGGTGTTGTAGCTACAAAAGATTTAGATACAAATACTCTAAAAATGGAACATGTCGCAGTATCAGATTGTAAGGGTTTAAAAGGAGGGGTTGTAATAGATATACAACAAACTTCAGACAGTATCCAACAAGTTTTACACGAGCTAGAAGATTCCGTAAAAAAAGAACTAGATAATATCTACATTGCAATAAGAGGCTATCATTTGGAGTCTTTTACAAATCATGGTGCTTACAATATATCGAGGGTAGATAAAGAAATTACAGCAGACGATATTTACTTTGCAATTGAAAATGCAAAATCTGTGCCGGTCAAAAACGATAATGATATAATAAACACAATTCCACAAAATTTTTCTGTAGATAAACAGCAAGGCATTCCAAATCCAGAAGGTATGGAAGGCTCTTTGTTGGAAGTAGATTTACATGTAACCACGGGTTCTTCAACCCATTTAAATAACTTGTTAAGAGCAATAGAAAGAATTGGTTATAAAGTTGATGTAACTTTATATGGGCTTATCGCATTGGGCGATTGTGCATTAACACAAGAAGAAAAAGATTTAGGTGCATTAATAATAGATATCGGCGGGGATACAATGTCCGTCGGTTTATATTTTGACGGCGGTTTAAGGTTTTCAAGAGACATACCATACGGTGCAGATTTAATTACAAGAGACATTGCTTATGGTGTTCGCACAAGCCGTACAAATGCGAAAAATCTTAAAGAAGAATATGCCGTTGCACATCCAAGTTATTTGGGCGATGAAGAAGAAATTAAAGTGGAAGATTTAGATGGAAAAACCACAAATTCCATAAAGAAAACATTTTTATTAGATGTTGTTCAACCAAGAGTTGAAGAACTTTTTACAGAAGTAAAACGAGCGCTTGATAGAAGCGGATACAGCGAAGTACCGGCGATAGGTGTATTAACAGGTGGTGGAAGTGTGATGCCAGGTATGAAAGAAATGTGTAGCGAAGTTTTAGGACTTAAAGAAGTAAGAAGCGGGTCTGTCCAAAGAGATTTAATGATTTCGGATGAAACTTTCTTCGCACCAGAATATAGCACAGCAGTATCTTTAGTTGTATACGAATCTGAAAGAAATCACTATGGCGATTATAGTAGGGTTGGTGTACAAACTTCTGGTTCAGTTTTAGGAAAAGTATCAAAAATGTTTAAAAAAATGGACTTTTTTGGCGGGTAATATATTAATGAAGGTGGATAAATTATAATGGATTTATTTCAACGAGAACATAATATTAAAAAAATGAAAGCTAAAATAAAAGTAGCTGGTGTTGGTGGCGGTGGCGGTAATGCACTAAATCATATGATAAGTCGGGGAATTGAAGGGGTTGAATTTATAGCAGTAAATACCGATGCGCAAGATCTTGTAAAAAATAGTGCTCCGTATATGGTTCAAATAGGCGAACAGTTAACAAAAGGGTTAGGAGTTGGTGGAAATCCGTCAAGAGGAAGGAAGGCGGCGGAAGAATCTACCGAGGATTTGAAACATTTAATATCAGGGACAGATTTGCTTTTCGTAACTGCAGGTATGGGTGGTGGTACCGGAACTGGAGCCGCACCTGTTTTAGCAAAACTCGCAAAAGAAATGATGGGCGATAAAATTTTAGTTATCGCAGTTGTTACAAGACCTTTTGAGTTTGAAGGTTATGTCCGTTCCCAAAATGCAGAAGAAGGTATTGCAGAAATTCAAAAATATGCAGACTCTACAATAATAATACCTAATGAAAAACTTTTCGAAATAATAGATAGTAAAACTTCCACAAAAGAAGCATTTAGTATGGTGGATAAAATTTTACTTCAAGCCGTGAGAGGGATATCCGATGTTATCACTTATCCGGGGCAGGTCAATATAGATTTTAGAGATGTGGAAACCATAATGCGAAACTGTGGTAAATCCCTAATAGGTATAGGCGAAGCAGAAGGCGATAATAGACACATAGAAGCTATTAAACAGGCGATTACCTCGCCTTTACTAGAAAATACCGATATTCAGGGTGCAAGAGGCTTTTTAGTACATTTCCTATCTGGCGATGATATAACCTTAAAAGAACAAGGCGAGGTTATGAATATAGTCAAACAAAATGCCAATAATAAAACGGAAATAATATATGGTTTTAGTACAGATGAAAATTTAGGGAATAAAATGAAAATAACAATAGTTGCAGCTGGTTTTGATGCTAATACGGCGGCTGGTATGATGAAAAGAAAAGCGATTACATCAAAAATGAATAGTTCTAATGGTGCGGGCGATAGTGGGCTTGGTAATGATATGTCCAGTTTATTTGCAACAAAAAAAGAAATGAAAGATACAGAAAAAATGTTGATACCTACATTTTTAAGAAATAAAAAAGATTGATAAAAATTTTTCTAAAGAAGATTAATAAAGTTTAAATATTAACTTTTGTCATTGCGAGGGCTGAAAGCCCGTGGCAATCTTAATTTTACAAATTTGTCATTGCGAGGAGCGATAGCGACGTGGCAATCTTAATTTTATAAATTTGTCATTGCGAGGAGCGATAGCGACGTGGCAATCTCGGTGTAAGGTATGAATAAAAAGTTTTATGTTTATTTTATGACGAACAAAAATAACGAAATCCTATACATAGGAATAACAAATAATTTAGAAAGACGAGTACTAGAACATAGAAACAAATTAATAAAAGGTTTTACAGAAAAATATAATTGTACGAAAATAGTACATTACGAAGAGTTTAATTATATAGATAAAGCGATTTTAAGAGAAAAACAAATAAAGAGTTGGAATAGAAAAAGAAAGAACGATTTGATAAATGAGTATAATTCGAAATGGAATGATTTATATTCAAGCTGAGATTGCCACGAAATTTTTACAAATTTCTCGCAATGACAAGAAGAGAGGCAATGACAATAAAAAAGGCAATGATTTTAAAATTTAAAATTTAAAATAAAGAGGTAGTTTTTATGGCACTTACATTAACAAGTTTACTAAAAACAGTAGTAGAAAATGAAGCAAGCGGTTTGCATATAAGAGGAAACTCTTATTCCTATGTTCGTATTAATACGGCGATAAAAGCTATTGAAGATAGTTTTTTATCTAACGAACAAGTTAAAAAAATGGCAATGGCTTGTATGGGCGATACGGAAAAAGCAGTTTTTGAAGAAAAAAAATCCGTAGACTTTTCACTAGATGCTCAAGATTTCGGAAGATTCCGATTTAATGTGTTTTTAAATTCTGGTAAATACTGTATGGCTGTAAGATATATCCCGTATAAAATACCAAGTTTCGAAGAACTTAATTTGCCAGCAGATACTTTAAAAAAGATAGCAGATAATCAGAGAGGGTTAATACTTGTAACCGGTATGACCGGTAGTGGTAAATCCTCTACACTTGCTGCTATGATAGATCATATTAACAGGACAAGAAGAGGGCATATTCTAACAATAGAAGATCCCGTAGAATTTATACATGTGGGCGAAAAAAGTATCATAAGTCAAATAAACTTAGGTAAAGATACTCCATCTTATAAAGATGCTTTAAGATTTGCAATGAGACAAGATCCAGATGTAATAATGATAGGCGAGTTAAGAGATACAGAAACAATAGAAGCAGCGATATCTGCTGCGGAAACTGGTCATTTAGTTCTTGCCACAGTTCACACAATTAATGTTGTGCAAACAATAGGTAGAATTATAGATGCTTTCCCTATGAACCAACAAGCACAAATACGACTTCAGTTGGCAGATTTGTTAAAAGGTGTAATTTCTCAACGATTATTACCAACAAGCAATAATGCTATGATGCCAGCACTAGAAATAATGGTCAATAATGCAAATATTAAGAAATTTATCGCCGACAATAAATTGTTAGAAATAGACAAAGCAATTGAAGGTGGAGATTATTACGGTATGACAACTTTCGATGATTCTTTGGTAAAACTATACAAAGATGGCAAAGCAAAATTGGATATAATTTTGGATTATTCCACCAATTCCGATATGGTTAAACTAAAACTAAAAGGTATCAGAGGCGGAGCAGACGACTGGGAGAACCGATGATAAATAAGGTAATAGCGATAGACGGACCAGCGGGAGTGGGGAAATCTGCTTTAGGTAAAAGGTTGGCTAATCATTTTGGTTACACTTTTTTAAGTACAGGGCAGATGTATAGAATTTTGGGTTTAAAAGTTTTAGCTCAAAAAATAGACCCAAAAGATTACGAAAAAGTTGTTGCGGTTGCATTAAAAATAGATTGGGATTTTAAGCCAAACAAAAATAATGTTTTGGAAATATATGCAGATGGCAAAAAAGTAGGTAGCGAAATATTTTCAGAAGAAGTTGGCGGTGTGGCAAGTAAGGTATCGTCTAACAAAGATGCAAGACGGGTTATTACTAATAAACAAAGAGAACTTTGTAAAAAGAAAAATATAGTTATGGAAGGCAGAGATATTGGTACAGTGGTATGTCCGGAAGCAGAAGTTAAAATATTTTTAGATGCATCTGCAGAAGAAAGAGCAAAAAGAAGATTTAAACAGCTAAAAGAAGATGGTAAATCGGCAGATTTTGAAAAAATTTTAGAAAGTGTTTGTGCAAGAGATAGGCGGGACACTCAACGAACAGTTGCTCCGTTAAGACAAGCTGAAGACTGTATATATATAGATACTACTAATATTAATTTAGAGCAGGTAGAACAAAAAGTTTTGGAGATAATTGAGAAAAATGATCGTTAATTTGATAAAATTAATAACAAGGGTATTATTTAGAATTTTATATTTTGCTAAAGTTGAAGGCCTAGAAAAAATCCCTAAAAACGGAAAGCTAATAATAACAGCCAACCACCTATCAAACGCAGATCCGCCGTTTATAGGCGCTTTTGCAGGTAAAAAAAGGCCAGTAAAATTTTTAGCAAAAAAAGAGCTCTTTAAAACAAAATTATCGTCTTTCATAATGGAAGGTTTAGGTTGTGTACCTATAGACAGAGGCAAAGGGGATTTAACTGCTTTAAGAACAATTACCAAAATTCTTAAAGACGATAAATGTGTAATTTTATTCCCGGAAGGTACAAGATCTAAAACAGGTAGAGTGGGCGAGCCGAAAAGCGGGGTAGGTTTTATTACCTATCAAACTAAAGCACCGGTTTTATGTGCAAGGATTTTTAAAACAGACAAGTTTCCTTGGATGTTTGGTGCAAAACTTAAATTTGGGAAGATGATAGAATTTGATGAAAATAATTTTAAAGGTAAAGATAAATATCAACAATTTTCGTTATTAATAATGAAAGAAATAAACTCTATAAAACAATAAAGCACGGAGGAACGCGGTTGTAAAACAAAGTTTAATGACCGTAAAAAATAAAAGCCATGACAGCAGCAAAAGAAGAAATTAAAAAGACTACAAAACCAGAAGAAGTGAAAGAAATAATCAAAGAAGTTAAAGCAGAAGAAACTAAAACAGAAAAAAAACCAGCTAAAAAATCCCCAAAAAAAATAGAAGTTAAAGAAGAAGAAATTAATATGGACGAAATGTCTATGGAGCAACTTTTTTCAGCTCAAGATGATTTTTCTAAAGAACTTAAGAAAAAAGAAGTTGTAAATGTAAGAGTAGTCCAAATAACGGACGAAAATATTTTAGTAGATATAGGTGATAAAAAAGAAGGACTTATATCAGTAAAAGAATTTGAAGGAAGAGATATTCCTAAAGAAGAAGATACCATACCTGCAATATTATTAAGACCAGGTTCCGAGGAAAGACATGCAATACTTTCCAATAAAAGAGCAATGGAAAGTGTAGGTTGGGAAAAATGTAAAGAAATTTTTGACACCACCCAAAAAATTAGAGGTGTTGTAAAAGAATGCGTGAAAGGTGGCTATATGGTAGATGTTATGGGTGTGGCTGGTTTTATGCCATTAAGTTTATCAGAAATTCATAGAGCATTTAAACATTACTTGCCAATTGGCGCAAAAGTAAAATGTAAAATTGTAGAATTTTCTAAAGAAAAAAATAAACTTATATTATCTAGAAAAGAAATTTTAGCAGAAGAAGAAAAAACAAGACAACAAGAAGTAGTAGCATCTGTAAAAGAAGGCGAAATTTTAAGAACTGTTGTTTCTAAAGTAGGTAGAGATAAATTATTTTTGAGATTCCACGGTATAGAAGGTTTTGTAGAATTAGAAAATGTTGCATGGAAAGATAAAGAAGAAATGCTCAAGAAATATCGTCGAGGACAAAGAATAAGAGCAAAACTTATGAAAATAGATTCTGGCGACAAACCAAGATTAGAGTTTGGTTTAAAACAGCTTTATTTAAGTCCTTCAGAGTTTTTGAAAAAGAGATATCCGTTCAGAAGCACACCAAAAGCAACAATAGAAAAAATTACCGAAGAAGGTGTTGAAGTTTCTTTAGGTAAAAATAATAAAGGTTTTATAAACTCTTACGAACTTGGAAGAGATTTTGAAGCCAAAGAAGGCGATAGCATTAAAGTTTTAGTTTTGGGTATAGATACAGAAAAGTTTATAGTAAATTTATCTGTTAAAAAATACGAAAGTTTCCAAAACAGAAAAATAGTAAAACAGTATATGAGACAAGCTCCTCGTCCTACATTAGGTCAGTTATTAGATAATAATACAGAGGATAAGTAAAGTTTAAAAAAAGGTTGGCTTTACCATATGAAAAATCTGAGTATAATAGTAAGTAATATTTCAGGAGAACTTTCATCTGAAGAGTTTTTGCCTAGTATCATAGATGCTTGCGAAAGATATAAAGGCAAAAAAGAAATATTATTTGTACTGCAAAATCATAAAGATAATACCGAAAAAGTGGTTAGTCAAATGGCTAAGCATTGTAGTTTTTTAAGAATAATCAAACCAAGAGATTTTGAACATAACTTATCACCCAAAACATTAGGTGCTAAACAAGCCAGAGGCGATGTTTTATTTTTTGTAGACGATAATGTAGAACTTGAACCAGAATTTTTTGAAAAAGCTGGTAAACATTTACATAAAAACTTTTTTATTTTAAGCACTTGCGGATACAATTATTATTCTGGTAAACAGCAAGACGGCATAAAAATTTTAAAATGGAAAAAAGGTAACTTCCGTTTTTCAGAAAATATTTTAAATAGATACTTAAAAAAAGATCGTGGAGATTTTTGGCAAAGTTTTGCCGTTCAAGGTGCATACTTTTTTGTAGATGCAAGACGATTTAGACTTTTAGGTGGCTTTGACGACGCCTTATTTAAAGACTATTTACTAGAAGCAGATCTTGCTTATAGAGGATTAAAAAGAGGTTGGGATATTATATATTTATCGTCTATAAATGCTTATCATAAAACAAATGTTGCAAGATTAAAATATTCCAAAAAACTAAAGGTTACATTTAAAAGAAACAGATATTTGTTTGTTTGGAAAAATGTAAGAAGTTTCCGTTTATCTTTAAGTCATATGGTTTGGAATATTTTAAAAATGCCAGACTTTCATAATTGGAAAGCATATTTTCAGGCATTAAGTAAATTAGGTATAGTTTCTAAAAGAAGAAAAATAGAAAAGAAATATTGCAAAGTTTCAGATATGAAAATTTTGAAAAAATCTAAAAAACAAAAAGAATCTTTACTAAAAAAATCCTACACTAAAAGACCTTTTAATCCACATTATCGAAAAAATTATAAAAGAAAATTAAGAAGATAGCATTTTCTTACATTCAGAAATTACCATATCTTTAGTTATAAGTTTCATACATAAAAAGTGTCCTCTAGGACATTTTTTTCCGCCGTGAAGAGCGCAAGGTCTACATTTTAAATCTTTAACTTCTAACACACTAGAATTTTTGCTGTACGGGAAAAATCCAAGCTCTTTTGTGGTAGGACCAAAAATTGCAATTGTTGGTACTTTGTAAGCACATGCAATATGCATAGGACCAGAATCGTTAGTTATAAATAAGTCGAATTTTGGCATTATATTCATTAAGTCTGATAAGCTGGTTTTGCCAGTCAAATCTATAGGTTTCACATTGGATAAATCTGATATTTTTTTGGCTAGAGCAGAATCGCTTTTACCACCTATTAAAACTGTTTTTGCATTTAAATTTGTTTCAAGTTCTTCTATAACTTTTGCAAACCTTTCAGGAAACCATCTTTTTGTTAGCCAAACAGAACCGGGGTGAATTGCTACTAGTTTTTTGCCTTCTTGTTCTTCTAATATTTTAAATTTGCTTGATATTGTTTGCGCCTTTTTCGTGGGATAAATGGAAGGGTCTTTTTCTATAATATTTTGATTTTCATCTGCTAATGTTTTTAGTAAGGAAAGGTTTCGCTCAAAGTCGTGCATCATCCACGAAAAAGGCGCTGTTTTTGTATATAAAAATTTACCCGCACTGGAACTAAAACCAACTCTAACTTTTGTTTTACTTAAATAGGCAATTAAAGCGCTTGTGAAACTTCGGTGGGGGACTATTATTATATTGAACTTTTTCTTTTCTATTTTTTTAGCAATTTCAAGTAAGCCTTTAATTTTTGAAAGTTTGTGTTTATCGTAAATTATAATTTCGGATACTTCTTGTAATGGTTTGAAAATTTCTTTGGTTTCTGGTCTGGTAATAACAGAAATTTTAGCTTGTGGGAAAATTTTTGCAGTTTCTTTAATTAATGGTGCAGTTAGCACGGTATCACCGAGGAATGCGGTTTGTAAAATTGCTATTTTGGATATTTTCTTGCCCGATGTTTTCTTTTGAGTGTATTTCCAATCTTCAAATTCAAGCTCTTTAAATTTTGGTTCTATATTAAATTTTTCTAAAGCATTTAAATATTTTTCTAGTGAATGCTTTTCAAGTACTGGGCTTGGCAAACGAAAGTTTACAAACAATTTTCGCGCAAAAGAATTTTTCTTATAAATAGAAATATTTGGAATTTTAGTAAAACTTCTAATCAAAAAACTTCTTAAATTATTATGTAAATCTAACAAATACGAAAAATTCTTTTGCTTTATTAAACTTACAGTTTCAAATAAATTTGTGAAGGTAATAATTTCATCTATATAAGGATTACTTTGCAAAGCTTCTTTAAATTGCGGTTTCACTAATAATGCTACGAAAGCATCGGGATATTTTTCCTTTATATTCTTATATATGGGAGCTGTTAAAACGATATCTCCCAAAGACGACATTCTTATTACAAGAAATTTTTTGTCAGTTGTTTCCATAACTTAATTTTACCATTTATTTTGATTTTTAAACTTTATTTTGATACTATCTATTTATGAATAAAAAAGCATTTACACTTATAGAACTTCTAGTTGTGGTACTTATTATAGCTATATTAGCATCTATTGCACTACCAAAGTATATGGTTGCTAAAGAAAAAACGCATGCTGTTAGTGCAATGACAAGATTAAAATCAGTTGCAGAAGCTTTAGATAGATATAAATTAGCTATAGGGTCTTACCCTTCAACAATATCTAACTGGAGTGCTCTTGATATAGAAATGCCAGAAGGCTGTTCTGATACTGGCTATTGTACTGGCGATATTTGGCAATGGTATATATATGCTAATAGCGGGAGTGTTCTAGCACACAGAGATCCTAGAACAAAATATTACATTATTTATTCTCAAACAAATAAGTATTTCACATGTTATGTATACGGGGCTGGTTCAAATACTGATTTTTACGAAAAAGTCTGTAAAAGCTTATGTGGGACAGATTTAACATCTGGTACCAACCCTTATTGTGTTATTTAAATAAGAAAGATAACAAAAAAACTCGTGGGCAATTGTCTGCGAGTTTTTTCATTTGTCATTCTCGCACACTAGTGCGGGAATCCAGTATAAAAAAAGAGCCGACGAAATTTTCGTCAGCCCTTAGTGTCTTTGAGTGGAGGGAAAAATATAAGTTAAATTAATTATCCCTGCTAATATATTATAGTTATTTTAAAGCACAAGGTCAACACGGATTTATATAATATATAATGATTGTTTAAATAACAGTCAAAAAAATAGTAAAATAAAATCTAACTATGGAATTCATATTATTTGTACCAATACTTTTATTTTCTGTGATAGTACACGAATACTCTCACGGATATGTCGCCATGAAATGTGGCGATGATACCGCATACCTAATGGGTCGGTTAACATTTAACCCATTGGTTCATATTGATATTGTTGGAACGGTTATACTTCCAATAATTTGTGTTTATAGTGGGTTGCCAATTTTTGGTTGGGCAAAGCCAGTGCCAGTGAATCCATTCAGATTAAAAGATCCAGAAAAAGATATGGTTAAAGTCGCCATCGCAGGACCGCTTGCAAATATAATGCTTGTGATACTTAGTGTTTTATTTTTCAAGTTGATTATTAGTGTTGGTTTTATTTCCAGTATTTTGCCAATGGCATTAGTAAGTAAAATGATGTGGTACTTTATTAGTTTAAATGTAATTTTGGCTATTTTCAATATGGTGCCAATACCGCCGTTAGACGGCAGTAAAGTGTTAGCTGGTTTTTTACCAAGACATTTGGCGATAGAATACGAGAAAATATCAAAATATGGTTTCTATATACTTATAGCATTACTTTTTACAGGTGGGATAAGATTCGTTTTACTTCCACCATTTTATTTTGCGATAAGACTTGTGGAAATTTTTTTAAAACTTTAAATAGAGGTAATTTTTATGACAAAAGATAAAAAAATAATAGTTTCAGGTATGCGACCAACAGGTGTATTACATTTAGGCAACTACCACGGAGCTTTGAAAAATTGGATAGAACTTCAAAATACACATGAATGTTTCTTTTGTGTGGTGGATTATCATGCATTAACAACTGCATACGATAAAACTGAAGATTTACAGGCAAATATAAGAGATATGCTTAAAAGTTGGTTGGCAGCAGGTTTAGACCCTAAGAAATGTAGTATTTACATTCAGTCGCATTTGCCTCAAACAGCAGAAGTTAATTTGCTTCTAGGTATGATAACACCACTAGGCTGGTTATTAAGAAATCCAAGTTATAAAGAACAGCTTGAAGAAATTTTTAGGAAAAAATATAAAGGACAATTAAGTAAAAGTGCCTCAGAAAAGGTAGGCATGCTTAGTGAAAAAGAATTATCGGAACTATCTTCTTTTGGGTTCTTGGGTTACCCCGTATTAATGGCGTCGGACATTCTTATACACGGCGCTGATCTTGTCCCTGTGGGACAAGATCAGCTAGTTCACCTAGAGCTAACCCGTGATATTGCCAAAAAATTCAATTCTACTTTCAGCAAGGATGTTTTAAAAGAGCCAAATTCTTTATTAACTAAAACGCCAAAGTTGTTGGGTTTAGATGGTCGAAAAATGTCTAAATCTTACAATAACACAATAAACTTGGGCGAAGATTTAGAAGTAGCCAAGAAAAAAATAATGGGTATGTTTACAGACCCTAAGAAAGTTAAAAAAGACGATAAAGGACACCCGAAAGATTGTGCAGTATATTCTCTACACAAGGTTTACAATAAAGATTGTAATGCTCGTGGCGAGGAATGTAAAGCAGGAAGCATTGGTTGTGTTCAATGTAAAAAAGATTTGTTTGAATTAATGCAACCAGAACTTAAAGAATTTAATGAAAGAAAAAAATCTATCACAGATGCTATGGTAGACAAAATTTTAAAAGACGGTTTAGTGAAGGCAACAAAATCTGCCGATGCAGTTTTAGAAAAAATAAAAAAAACAATGCACCTAAAATAAATAAGGGAAAGTATGCAGTATAATCAAGATAAAAGAGATGCGATGAAAGTTAATTTGGATATTTTTGAAGGTCCTATGGATCTTCTGCTCCATTTAATTAAAAAAGACAATATAGACATCTACGACATAAATATTTCGGACATCACAAAGCAATATCTTGAATATCTTCAAATGCTTAAAGATTTAAATTTGGATGTAGCTGGCGAATTTTTGGTAATGGCAAGTAGTCTTATGCAAGTAAAAGCAAAAATGCTTTTGCCATCTTATCAAACCGAATTTGGCGACGAAGGACCAGATCCTGCAAAAGAACTTATAGAAAGAATTTTGGAATATCAAAAATTTAAATCGGCATCCGAACACTTGCGAAAAAAGTTTGAAGTTAATAAAGATAAATTTTATAAAACAGCATTATCTATCGAGGAGCGGGACAAAGTTTTAAATATAGAAACTTTTGAACTTTTCGATGCTCTTAAAAGAGCTTTAGACAGAGCCAAAGACAAAAATACAGAACAAGAAATAACAGTAGAAGCAGAGCAGTTTCGCATAGAAGATAAAATGGATAAAATTGTAAATATTTTCGCCAATAAAGAATGGGTTTTGGTGGACGATATATTTGGTGGCGAAACAAAAACTCAGGGTGTGATAAGCTGTTTCTTAGCACTTTTGGAACTTATTAAAATAAGAAAACTTTTAGCCAATCAAGATAATGAAGATAAAGAAATACGAATTTATTTAAGACCAGAAAATAAAAATATAGACCATCGGTCTTTATTAAACCTAAATAATGAGGGAGAGGAAAATGAATAATCAAGAAAACAAAACTCCAGAAAAAAAACATATAGTAGAAACATTACTTTTTATTACAAACAAACCAATAGCTCTAACCAAATTGGTGGAATGTGCAGAACTTATAGATAAAGACGAAGCAAGACAAATAATTGCAGAACTTAAAACTCAATATGAGCATAGTGCCATACAAATAAATGAAGTTGCGGGTGGTTATCAGCTAAGCACAAAGCCAGAATTTGGTAGATGGGTAAGGAAATTATTTGCAGAAAAAATGGTTATGAAATTATCGCCAGCAGCACTCGAAAGTTTGGCAATTATCGCCTATAAACAACCTATCACTAAAGCAGAGGTGGAAAGTATTCGTGGTGTGGATAGTGGCGCTCCATTAGAAAGATTATTGGAAAAAGAACTTGTAAAAATTGCAGGTAGAAAAGATACCGTGGGTAAACCACTTTTATATGCAACAACAGAAGAATTTTTAAGATTATTTGGTATTAATAGGGTTAACGATTTGCCAGACATCGCATCTTTTGCATCTAAAGAACAAGAAAACGGGCAGGATTTACCTTTTATTAAAGAACCAGATGAAGATACAGAAACAATAGAAGAACCCGATGTGCCAAAAGAAGACGAAGTTGTAGAACAGGTAGAACCACAACCAGAACCAGAATTGCAACCAGAACCACAACCGCAATTACAAGAAGAGGTTCAACAGCAAGAAGTTGAAAGGGAATAATTTTCTGTCATCCTGAACTTGTTTCAGGATCTTATAGTAAGATTGCGGACCAAGCCCGCAATGACAAATTTTAAAGTATTAGGAGAAAAGGAATGAATATTGCGTTTGCTTCAAGTGAGGCATTTCCATTTTGTAAAACCGGCGGATTAGCAGACGCTGTTGGTGCATTATCGCAGGAAATTGCAAGAAAAGAAAACAATAGAGTAGTTTTATTTTTGCCTCATTATAGAAATATATCCAATGCAAACTCTTTAAAAGCTATCAAGGGTAGTTTTGTTGTGCCTATCGAAGACAGACTAGAAAGTGTATCACTTTCCTTTGTGAACTGGGGTAGTGTTATTGTGTTTTTTGTAAAAAATGCAAAATATTTTGATAGAGAAGGCTTCTATAACCAAAATAATAAAGATTTTGAAGATAACGACGAAAGATTCATCTTTTTTAACAGAGCAGTGCTAGAAAGTTTAAAGTATATCGGTTTCAAACCACATATTATCCATTGTAATGATTGGCAAACAGCATTAATACCTGCATATCTAAAAACCACATACAAAACAGATGCTTTTTTTGCTAGAAGTAAAACTTTATTAACGGTTCATAACCTTGCATATCAAGGGCATTATAGTTATAAAAGTTTTATCAAAAGTGGTTTAGGTGAAAAACATTACACAACTAGCGGATTAGAATTTTATGGTGGTATGAATTTCTTAAAAGGTGGACTAGTTTATGCAGATAAAGTTAATACCGTTAGTCCAACATATGCAAAAGAAACTTTAAAAAGTAATGAAACCGCACATGGTCTAAAAGATGTTCTAAAACATAGAGGTAAAGATTATAGTGGCATAATCAATGGCATAGACTTTGAAGTGTGGGATCCTGCGATGGATTCTTATCTTCCTGTCGGCTACGACGATGAAAACTATAAAAAAGGTAAAAATATTTGTAAAAATTTCTTAAGAAAAGAAGTTGGTTTATCAGAAAGTAAAACACTTCCACTTGTAGGAATAGTGTCCCGTATTACATATCAAAAAGGCTTAGACTTGGCAGTACATGCAATAGAGCAACTTAAAGATAAAGCACAATTTGTAATTTTGGGCAGTGGCGAAAAAGCCACTCAACAAAAATTTAAAGAACTTGCAGATGAGTATGAAAATATAGCTGTTGTTCAAAAATTAGACGAACCTATGGCGCATAAAATTTATGCAGGTAGCGATATATTTTTAATGCCATCTCGTTTTGAACCTTGCGGACTTTCACAAATGATAGCAATGCGTTATGGTAGCGTGCCTGTGGTTTCAAAAGTTGGCGGTTTGGCAGATACTATTAACAAAAAAAATGGTTTCTTTGTTGATAGTGTAGATAAAGAAGGAATTTTAAAAACTTTAAGAGAAGTTGTCGTCACTTACGGCGATAAAGACAAGTGGGATAAATTGGTTGTTAATTGTATGCAGGGCGATTTTTCTTGGGATAAATCTTCCAGCGATTATCAGAAATTGTACGATGAACTAATTTCAAAAAAATAAAATAAGAAGAGGGCAAACTTATGTTAAACAAAATAAAAACACTAAAAAAACCATTGATAATAATTTTGGTTTTAGCAACATTATTTGTTGTAGGTAAAAATATATTTTCACCAAAACATTCTGCTAATAAAGAAGCAGAAACAAAACATTTTTCAGAGCCAGTGGCAAAGAATGTAATTCTTTATATCGGCGATGGTATGGGTCCAGAAGCTATGGGTCTATTAATGCAATATGCAAGATATGCACAAAATTCAAAATACATAGAAAAACAAAGTGTGTTAGAAAAATTTATGAACGATTCTGCTCAAGGTTTAGTTTTAAACAACATCCATAATGGCATAGTTACAGATTCTGCAGCCGCAATAACACAAATGACTAGTGGCGAAATATCCTCTGCTGGTTATATAGGTATGAATTATAAAAAACAACCAGTAAAAACAGTATTAGTAAAAGCTAAAGAAAATGGTAAAGCTGTTGGTATCGTCTGCGATAGCGAACTTATAGATGCTACCCCATCTGGTTTGGTAGCTCATAATTTAAACAGATACGATAAAGATAATATCGCTGAAGATATGATAAATTCGAATGTAGATGTGATGTTATCTGGTGGGTTAGCGTATTTTATATCTAAAAAACAGAAAGGTTCAAAACGAACCGATAATAAAGATTTGGTAGCCTTAGCACATAAGAAAGGTTACGATATTGTGTATGATAAAAAAGGTTTAAGAAATTCCCGTTCTGGTAAAATTTTAGGTTTATTTTCGAATAAATATATGCCTTATGCAATAGATAAATATGAAAGAGAAAATTTGTATGTGCCAGATTTATCTTCAATGGCATTAAAAGCATTAAGGGTGCTATCAAAAAAAGAAGATGGCTTTTTCTTGATGGTAGAAGCAGCTAAATTAGATTGGGCTTTACATATGCAAGACGCAGGCGCAACAATGCATGAAATGTTAGCTTTCGACGAAACACTAGCCTTCTTATATAAATATGCATACAACCACCCAGACACACTTTTAATAGTAACAGCAGATCACGATACTGGCGGTTTTGGGTTTGAATATAATAAAGATAAAAGTGAAAAACAAGTAATTGCAATAGATGGTAGTAAAGCAAAAATGGGTTATAAAAACTTTGCAAGTTACGAAAATTTAGACAGATTGTACGGGCAGAAAACTTTATGGCAAAACTTTCAAAAAGAATTTGAAAGTTTTCCAAAAGATCAGCAAAATTTATCTAACTTTACAGCACTTTTCAATAATATGTTTGCAATGTTTTTGGATAAACAAGAACTCAAACAAATTTTTGAAACAAGAGATTATAAAGCAGCAAAAACTCTTTTAGATGCTAAAAGAAATGTGGTTTGGGCAACTAACAATCATATATCCACACCGGTTAATGTGATAGCTTATGGTGCTGGTAGTGAATACTTTAAGGGAGTTTATCATAATACGGAAATTGCTACTAAAATTTCTGTAATTTTAGGTTTAGAATAGGAGAAATTTTATGAAAAAAGATTTTTTTAAAGAAAAATTAGCATACATCATAATGCATGGTTATAGAAGGATATTTCTTATATCGTTAATGATAGTTTTTAGTATGCAAATGATAGTTTTTCTGCAAGATAAATTAACTTTGCTACATGAAAATATGTATGAAGATTTTAGGATAATTACCGTCGTAGAGCAAGGTTCTTCAGATCAGGCGGTAGAAGATCTTTTTACAAGTTTAAACGAACAAAAATCTATATACGAAGCAGAATATGTTAGCTTGGAAAATGTTATAGAAGAGTTTGAAACTTTGAACCCTCAAATATCCAAAGATGTACTAAAAATAGAAGAAAATATTTTTGAAGGTTACTTTGAAATTACACCAAAGAAATCAACTTTTACAAATATGGTTTCTTGGGTAAAAAACAATGTGGAAAAGCACGAAATTGTAGAAAAAGTTTATTATAATCTAGCTCAAGTAGATATGATGAATAATATTAACGGCTTTTCTAAATTTTTAAATTTTGCAATTTGGTTTATAGTAATTTTAGCTGGCTTGTTTTTCTTTTTTGTAGAAACTTCTAAACAATTTAAACAAGAATTTACAAGTTATAGAGGTTTTGTATCTGGTGCATTAGCAGGGCTTTTTGGGCTTGCGATATTGTTTATATTCTTTTTTCCAGTAAAAGCGTTAAACCCAGAATTTTGGACATTTTTACCAGTATACAAACAACTTTTACTTGTTTTATTTGGCGGTTTTATAGGGTGGGTTTTATATAGATGGCAAGAACGATAAAACTTTTTTTAGCAGTACTATTTTTATTTTCTTGTACTTGTTTTTTGCAAGCACAAAGTAGTGCTGAACGCAAAAAACAACAAGAGCTTAAAAATATTGAAAATAGGCAACAGGAAACCCGTCGTCAGTTTGAAAAGTATAAAAAAGAAAAGGATGAAATTTCTAAGGAAATATCAAGTGTAAAGAAAAAGAAACAACGAACACAAAATTTATCAAAAAAAGTTGATAGGGATAAAATTACAACTCAAAAAAATCTAAAAACAACAAGAAGGCAGAGGGTAATTTTGGATATTAGTAAACAAATTTTAAGCAAATCTTACACAGAAGTTATGGAAGATTATTATTTTAATCAAAAAATAAAAGGCAAAAGTTATACAAGTAAAAATTTAGGTGCTAAAATATTTTGGGAATATGAAATTAAAGCAGAAGGTCACTTTTTAAACGCATTATATAAGGAAGACGAAACTGCAGAAAAAAATATTAATACATATATAAGTAAAACCAAAAGTTTAGATAAAAAGAAAAAAGAACTTAAACGCACAACTCAAACTTTAGAAAAAACTTATAGTAAAAAAGTATCAGATTTGAAAGTTACAACATCAAAGTACAATCAAGCCAAACAAGAGCTTAATAGATTGGAAGCATCTGCAAAGGAAATGCAAAGAATTTTAAGCAAACTAGAAACTCAGCGGACCGGTAAAAAGTCTACTAAACAAAAAGTGCCACCGCCGATTTCATCATATAGTCTACCATGGCCTATTAGTGGTAGGGTTATAAGCAAGTTTGGTAAGGAATATAATAAACAGCTTCAAACTTGGATATATAGAGATGGTATAAAAATAGAATCCAAATCTGCTCAGGTGATTAAAGCAGTTGCAAGTGGTAGCATTATATATGCAGGACAGTTTAGAAGCTATGGTAATGTTGTCATAGTGGAACATGGTAAAGGGTTTTTTACAATTTACGGGTTTTTGAGCAGGTTGATTGTGAAGAAAGGACAAAATGTTGTCACAGGTACAAATTTGGGTTATACTGGTAAAGATACGCAAGGTAATACAATGGGAAGTGGCAAAAGAGCTTTATATTTTGAAATACGGTTTGGAGTAGATGCCCAAGATCCACTTAGATGGTTGCGAATTAAATAGCGATTTTGCACGTGCAAAATCGCAACAACAAACGAGGAGAAAAAATGAAGAAAAGAATAATTTATATAAGTGCAGTTTTAGTAATTGCATTATTTGTGGGATTTATGTTTCCAAAAGCATATTCTGCTATGGACAACACTTACAGCAAGCTAAAAGTTTTAATGGAAGTTTTGAGTTTAACACAAGAAAACTATGTCGACGAAGTTGATACAGAAGAACTTATCTACGGTGCAGCAAGAGGCATAGTGCAAGAGTTAGATCCGTATTCCGAATTTATGGACCCTGAACGATTTGCAGAAATGAAAGAAGACTCTAAAGGTGAGTTTACTGGTATAGGTGTACGATTATCTCCAGCAAGTGGCGAACTTGCTATTATAACACCAATTCCTGGCACACCTGCATACAAAGCTGGCATTAAACCGGGCGATAAAATTATAAAAGTAAACGGCAAGCCAACGATAGATATGACTATAGATGAATCCATCAAAAACATTCGTGGTAAAGCCGGCACAACGGTGTTGCTTACGATTGGCAGAAAAGATTCAGAAACAGGCGAATGGAAAATTTTAGAAGAACCTATAAAAATTAAACGAGCAAAAATTATCCCAGAAGTTGTGAAATACAGAATGTTGGACGATAAAATAGGGTATATATATGTAATGGACTTTTCTGGTCATACGGTAGAGAAGGTAGAAAAAGCATTAAAGTCTATGAAAAAAGATGGTATGGAAAGTGTCATTTTAGATTTTAGGTTCAATCCAGGCGGTTTATTAACTGGTGCTGTGGATATTTGTCGAATGTTTTTAAAAGAAGATTTAAAAATAGTCTACACAAAAGGTAGAGTGGCAAATAGTTATTTGGAATACAAAAGTGTGAAAGATGCTCCGTATAAAGATTTGCCTTTGGTTGTTTTGGTAAACGAGATGTCTGCAAGTGCAAGTGAAATTGTAGCAGGTGCTTTAAAGGATAATAAAAGAGCCGTGTTAATTGGCGAAAGAACTTTTGGTAAAGCAAGTGTTCAAACAATAATTCCGTTGTCAGACGAGTCTGCACTTCGTTTAACAATAGCAAAATATTACACACCAAGCGGTGTTTCTATACATAGGGATTTAAGATCTGATAAACCAGAAGATAGAGGGGGAATACAACCTGATATCGAGGTAAAAGTAGGGTTTGAAGATGAAATTAAATTGTTAAGACAATTTAATGATATTTATTATCCAAGTAAAAAGCAAAAGAAAAGTGCTGTTGAAGAAAAAGATCAAATTGAAGATGTAATTTTAACAAGAGCGCAAGAAATTTTAAAAGCAAAGGATAGTCTAAAAAATTTATAAAACACACAACTCCCTCTCCCTACATGAGGGGAGAGGGTTGGGGAGAGGGTGAAAGTTTCCTTTAATTATAAAATAAGGTTGTATTTATAAAATGAAAAAAGATTTTTATACACTTGGAATAGAAACCACCTGCGATGAGACTTCTGCCTCCGTTTTAAAAAATGGAACAGAACTTGTTAGCAATGTAGTTTATTCTCAAACAGATATACACAAAAAGTTTAAGGGTGTCGTGCCAGAACTTGCAAGTAGAGCGCATTCTATGAAAATGGCTAGCGTTGTTAAACAGGCAATTTCAAAGCTTGGTACAAAACCTAAAATAGATGTCGTTGCATTTGCATCAGGTCCCGGTTTGCCAGGTGCTTTGCTAGTTGGCAGAGTGGGTGCAGAACTTTTATCAAGAATGTATAATGCCAAACTTATCGGCGTTAATCACCTTGAAGGACACCTCTTAGCATGCGATTTTAAAGAAGGTACAGCAAAAACACAGTTAACCTTTCCGTTGATAGGTTTAATAGTTTCTGGCGGACATACAGAGCTTTGGATAGGCAAAAACTACGGCGATTATAAACTTATAGGTAGAACTCGTGACGATGCAGTAGGCGAAGCATTTGATAAAGTTGCAAAACTTTTAGATCTTGGTTATCCTGGTGGTCCAAAAGTTTCGCAGTTGGCACAAAAATTTAGAAGTAGTGGAAAAGAATGTAAAATAAAATTCCCACGACCATATATGCGTGGCACTTTTGAATTTAGTTTTAGTGGTGTCAAAACTGCTGTAAGTTATTTTTTAAGGGATAATAAAAAATTTAATAAAGACGAAGTCTGCTATGCTTTTGAAGAAGCTGTGGTGGATACTTTAATATATAAGGTATTAGAAGCTGTAAAATATTATAAAATAAAAGCTATCGCCGTTGGTGGTGGAGTATCTGCAAATAAGTGGTTAAGAAAACGGTTAGGCGAAGAATGCGATAAACGAAAAATAAAATTATATTTTTCAGAACCTATGTATTGTTCAGACAATGCCGCGATGATAGCACTCGCAGGTTATAAAAAATTTAAAAAGTTGGGTAAGAAAAATTTCAATATAGAAATAAATCCCAATATGATAATAGATAGTTGGAGGGACTAATGAATTTTTGGGTTTTGTTAGATTCTGGTACAAACACAATAAAAAACTTTGAAAAGCTTTTATGCAAATTCAAAAGTGAAAATCCAACTATTCCTGTAAACCTAAAAGTTTTAACAAGACAAGATATGTGGAAAAGTATTTATACTTTTAAAAGATATCTAAAACCACAAGATGCACCAGATGTTATAGAAATACCTCATTATTGGACAACTTTATTATCGCAATCCGAAATAATAGAAAATTTATCCTCGTTAGACCCTAAAATTTCAGTAAAATCTTTTTTACCACAAGTTCAAGCACATTGTTATAAAAGTGGTACAAAAAACATATATTCTTTGCCTTGGTGGATGGATGTTTTAGCAATTCACTATCGGGTAGATCACCTAAAAGCAGTTTGTAAAAATCCACAAAAAGAACTTGAAACTTGGAACGGACTTTTTGCAGTTTGTGAAAAATTAAAAACTAAATTTAAAGCCGTAGAAGCTTATTATCCTATCCAAAATGCAGATTGGAGGGGCTCTATTTCCATAAGAAGTATTTTCCCATGTTTATGGAGCAAAGGGGTAGGTTTATTTAACGAAAATTTTACAAAAAGTATGGTGGGAAATAAAAAATTCAAAGAAATAATTTCAAGTTATTTAAAACTTGCAACTAATAAAAATATTCCTGTTTTAAAAGAAAGAGGAAGCCTTGGAAATATGATGCTTGGCAAAGCAAGTATGATATTAACCCGTCGTCATGGACTGGATATGTTTGAATCTACAAAACAAAAATTTAAAGTTGAAACCACAAAATTTCCAATGACTGGAAATAAAGAAGTTAACTATTTGTCGGGGATAAATTTGGCAATAGCAAGTGGTGGTAAAAATAAAAAACATGCTTTGATATTTTTAAAATGGTTAGCTAAACCAGGAAATCAGAAAGAATATGCAAAATCAATTGAAGCATTTCCAACTTCAACAACGGCATTTAATAATTTGATAAAAGCATCGCCAACACGGTTTCATATATATAAGGAAATAGTAAAAAATTCTAAAGTTTTACCAAACATTTTGGTGTGCGGTACGGCTGTAGAAATTTTAAATAAAGTTTTAGCACTTAATGTGCGAGATATTGCAAGAGGTAAATATAAAGAAAAGAATTTGTTTGATATGTTGGACAAATCTTGCCAAGAAATAAATTATTTACTTTCTTTGTATAAGAAATAGGAACAAAAAATTTATGAATCAAAAGGATTTTTTATATAAATTTCATAAACATCTAAACAAGCCGTACTCCAGCTTTAAAGAGCTGATAGAGGATGCTCTAATTTTAATGGAAAAAGAATTAGGAGTAGATAAAATTTACTTTTTTAACTGGTATCCGCAAGAAGAAATTTTATCTTTAGAAATGTTATGTTCGGGTGGAATTTGCACTCCACTTCAAGAAGAAATTTATTTAAATAAAAAATCCACATTAAGAAAAAACTTAACTGTAAGAACTCCATATATATCTAAATTTATGGAATACACAACAATGTATATCGAGGTAGAATGGAATAGTGTGTCAGAAAAATCTGTAAAAAAGCACGGGGTTTTAAGAATAGAAAGAACAGATAAAAATAAACCATTTACAAAAAAAGAAGCTATGTTTGCTAATGAAATAGCAAAGGAACTTTCACATAATATGTCCAATGCACAAAGTGATCAATATTACGCAACTCGCTTAAAAAGAGTAGATGCTTTAAACGAACTCAGTAAAATTTTTGCAACATCAATGCGGATTAAAGATAGTGTTGGTTATATACTTTCTGGCATACAAAAATATTTTGGTTTTGATAGGGTTCGCCTTTATTTAGAAGACAAAAAAGCAGGCGAATTTTTTGATGGAATTTCGGTAGATTTAAGTTCCAAAATAACAAATATAAAACTCAAAAATTTAACCAAACAAGAAAGAGATTTTATTTCTGGTATGCAAAATAAATTTAATGCAGGTTCAACAGAATCTTACATTTATTTACCGCTAAAAGTTAAGCAAAAACAACTGGGTTTTTTAGTGTGTGATAATTTACTTTCTCGTGTAAATATTTCTTATGAAGATTTTATTTATCTTCGTCAATTTTCGTCGCAAATTGCACTATCTTTAGACAATGCTTTATTGTTTGATAAAGTTAAAGAACTTTCCAATTTTGACGAGCTCACCGGACTTGCAGTAAGACGCTATTTTGATCAAAGATTAAAAGAAGAAGTTTACCGAAGTAAAAGATTTAAAACACCATTTGCATTAATTGTTGCAGACATAGATTGGTTCAAAAATATTAACGATAAAATGGGTCATCCAGCGGGTGATTGGGTATTAAAAAAAGTGTCCGAAATAATAAAAAATAATTTAAGACAAAGCGACTTTTGTGCAAGATATGGTGGCGATGAAATTACTATGCTTTTGCCACGCACAAATCAAAAAGAAGCGAAACAATTGGCTGTTCGTTTACAAAAAAAGATAAGCGAATTAAAAATGCCAAAACAATTTTTTGTTGATACAGATATTGAAATATCTGTAAGTCAAGGGGTTAGTGTTTTTCCTAAAGATGGCAAAACTTATACGGATATAATCAAAAAAGCAGATAAGGCCTTATATTTTGCTAAGAATCGAGGAAGGGGAGGGGTTTTTCTATACGAAGAAATGATGGCTAAAAGTAGAAAAAAAGGGGTTATCAGAAAAAAATAGTTGACTTTTTGCCGAAAAGTTGCAAAAATTTAAGTAGTGTATACAAATCTATTTACAGAATGACAACTTAATATACTTAATATATATAATAGTTATTGATTTTAGTTTAGGGATAGTTCTGCAACAATTTTGGACACACAAATCTCTAAGGATATTTTATTTATGGAGCTTAAACTATGAAAAAGTTTTTCAAATTAACTACTTTAAATTTAACCCTCTCAATTTTATCTCTAATAATCTTCAGCAATATTTCTTTTGCTGCTGGCCCAACAGCTTATGTTGGTAATATTTACACCCTGTTTGAAGAAGCAGGCGATCCTACCCAATGTGTGCTTACAAGTACTACTTCAGCTACAGATGTAAGTTTCTTAACTGCAGGAACTTTCGGTGATTGTACTTCAACAGATCCTTGGGTATGTTCTGCACTTATAGAGTTTGACCAACCAAAAGCAACTACAGCATATCCAGACCATTGTTTAGCATTATGTGCAAACATAACTTGTGTTTCAACAGATACTGCTGGCGGTAATTTCCCAATTAACGAATTTACTTTTGAGGTTTTTAAATTTGAAGGACAAGTCGGTGGTAACTTAGAAGATGAAAATGTTTACCCAACAATTCGTTCCATAAGCTTAGACACAAGTGCAGATATTAATGGTGTAGTAGAGTGTGTTACTGGTACTGGTGTTTCAACAATGACTTTCTGTACAGCATGGGACGGGCATTATCCGTTTGAAGGAAACTTTGCAAAAACTAATGGACAATTTGGTTTCAGAGCAAGAATGGCAGTAGACTATCCCGGCGACGGTATCAACTTTGACAGAATTACTATCGATGATGTTTCTGCATATCCAGGTGTTAACCAAATTCCAATTCAGGTGGATGTCTCGGACATTCATAGTGTAACAAGTTCAACAACAATTGTTGGTACATCACCAGCAGTGGCAGCATCTCCATACTTTTTAAATTACAGGTTAAGTAAAGAGTCCACTGTATCCATTGACATATACGATGCTAATTCTGCGGATGTTATTGATACCTTGTTTATTCCCGCAGGTGGTTCAGGATATGTTAACGGTGAGACTGTTACATTACTGGGTTCAGTAGGAAGCACAAATGGAACTGGTACAGCTACTGTTGTTGCTGGAGGTGGTGTATTTGCGGTAACTGCTGTTACTGTAACTGATGGTGGAACAGGTCATGCTGTAGGTAATACTATTACCATACAAGGAAGTGGTTCAGGTGCAGTAGGATCAGTTACTACAGTATCAGCAATAGCCGTAAATCCAGATAGAACATTGATAACCAATCAGCCAAGAACAGGTGAAGGTATTCCAACACCAAGCATATTAAACTCAGACGCATGGGACGGCAGAAATGATACAGGACGACTACTTCCTGCAGGCAATTATTTGGCTTATATAACAGCACAATCCTTTGACGAATTTGATTATAACACTACAGGTACTGCAGATGTCGCAAGAAGCAAAACACATCAAATTTCTTTAGACCCTCTACAAATTACAGATGTAGCTATAACTGGTTTAGCACAACAATCTACCAGTTATGCCAAAATAGATTTATTGCTAACAGAATCTGCTAAAGTGTATTGGGAAATTTACGAACCTGGTACAGAAGTCACCACTTTATACACAGGTACACTTGGTGGCGGTACGCTTACCGCACCGGGTATTGGACCGGTAGTACCATCTGGTAGTTTAGTAGCAAGATATGTAGAACAAAAACCATTAAGAACCCCAGAAGATTTAAAATGGGACGGCACTTGTAATGCAACGGCAACAGTATCTGCTTGTAATACAGGTGCAACTTATGGTTTAGGTGTTCCATTAGCAGATGGCAATTATCCTTATGCATTGTGGGCAGAAATTCCATATGAAACAGGTGCAAATACAGAAAATGTAAAAACAGTTCAATATTATACAGGTTATATTCCTGTTGAAAGAGGGCTTGTAGAAACAACTGTAAATTCTATAGGTTATACAACCGTGGGTTCTTCGCCAACTGCATATAATATAGATCCATTTGTATTCCAATACTCTATAAATAGAGATGCACTCGTAGATATGAAAATTTTGACAAACGATGGTGCAGAAGCAGTAAGAACACTTTTCACAACTCAAACGGTACAGGGTAGTTTCCAAAACCAAGAAGTATGGAATGGTATAGACGATACTGGCAGATATGTAGGTCCAGGTACATATATGTTGCAAATAGTAACACAAGATGCCTTATTCCCAACAGAGCCAACAAAAAGAACTACAACAACAGTATTCTTCCCAGTAGATTTATTTAGAGTTGTAGATGTAGAAGCCACAAACTTATTAGGTGGAGAAGGGGAAACAGCGGATATTTCCTACACACTATCTAAAAGTATGCAGGCATATTTGCGTATTTATGCTTTGGGTACTGAGATACCTACAAACGGTCAATGGCCACCTTCAATAGCGACAATAGGTACACCAATAAAAACATTTGCAGGTGCATTGTTACCAGGTGAAAATTTAAGAATAACAGAATTATGGGACGGGTTAGACGACAATGGTAATGTATTGCCCGATGGCGAATATCCATTCTTTATAGAGGCAAAAACTCCAGCAACAACAGAAGTTGCAGTTTATTATGATGCTAACGGAGATTCACAAACTGTAACAAATACAGCAAGTTATCCTGCGACAGATAGGGTAACAGGTTTTGTAAAAATTGTAAGAGGTCAGATAGAATTTAAAACAGACAGCTTAAAATCTGTAGCAACCAAACCTACTTTAATATATACAAGCGAAAACGTTTCTACACCTCCGTACGAAATTCAATTTGAAGTTTTACAAGAAGCAGAAGTTTCAGTTGAAATTTTAGCAACGGCGGCATCTTCTTCTGCGGTATGTCCTGCAGAGGGTGATACTTGTAGAACATTAACAAAAACCGCAGGTGAAGTATTTGATGCAGACCTAGTACATTCATTATTCTGGGATGCAAAAGATAGTAATGGTGCTTATGTCCCAACAGGAGCATACAGAGTTAAGTTTTCAGCACTAGATCACCCAGATAACCTCCAAGATGCTAATATAAGATACTTAAACCAAGTTGTAGATTATGAAGTCTACGATATTGAAAGAACTTTTATAAGTCCACAAAGCCCAACAGCATTAATAGGGTATCAGGTAGGCGTACCAATGAAAGTTGGTATACAAATATTCAAACCAGGTACTGGTATTCAAGCAGATGGTACATTACTTTACCAAGGTGCTGCAATATCTAGTGTCAACGAAGTATTAGTAAAAAGTATAGTTGGTTTGCGAACAGAAAGAATTGGTTTAGAAGATTTCTGGGACGGTTCAGACTTTGCACTTCAAACAGTACCAGACGGAAATTATATATTCAGATTTGTAACAAGTACAGATTATAGAGCAATAGATAGTGTAACTGGTGGCTTAGCAACTGGTTATACAGTGTCAAGTCTTGCGGATTTAGAGGCATATGGCACTTCTTATAATATAGAAGTAGGTAGCGGAGACAGTGGCTTTGTATGTGATGATTGGGAAAATTACACAATTTTCTATCCAAACCCATTAAGACAAGCAACTGGTACTATGGAAGTAACAAAAATACCGATACCAGGAAATGTATCTATAAAAGTATACAATTTGGCTGCAGATTTGGTCAGAAGCAGAAATTACGAATGTATAGACCTAGATGGTAATACACAAACTATGACAGAAAGTTTATCTGTACAGCCAAACTTCACATTCAGCTCCCCATCGGGTTCTACAACAACATTAAGAAACGCAGAGTTAAGATGTACATGGGATAAAAAGAACAATCATGGCAAGAATGTGGCAAGAGGTATATATTTTGTGATGACAGAGTTTAAAGCAACATCAGGTGGCGGACAACATTGTTTTGCAGTAGAGAAGGTATTAATACCATAATTTTAGTAGGTCATTCTCGCACATTAGTGCGGGAATCCAGTATAAATTAAGAAGGGATTTAAAACATGAAAAATAAAAAACACTTATTAACTTTTGTACTAGCGGTTTTATTACCTGTTAGTGTCTATGCAGGTGGCGAGGAAGACCTTGGTACTTCTGCGAGCTCATTCTTAAAAATCGGTGCTGGTGCTCCAACAGCACAAGCATTAGGTAATGCTTATGTATCCATAGCAGAAGGCTCGGAAGCTTTATTTTGGAATCCTGCAGGTATAGCAGGTGCTGACGATAAAGAATTCCAGTTTTCATATTTAGACTGGCTTCAAGGTTATAAAGCAAGAACCTTAGCATATGTTACCCCAATGGGTGGTGGATCGGTGCTTGGTATCACTGCAAACTATATGGACTTAAAAGATTTTAATTGTACTTTAGCAGATGGTACACCTTGTGTGAGTGATGATATATATGTAAGAAACTTTATAGGAAGTTTAAGTTTAGCACATGATTTTTATACAGAAATTTTTAAAGCTGGTGTAACAGCAAAGTATATTACAGAAAATAATGACGGCAGTCATTACACAAATATGGCTTTTGATATTGGTGGAATAGTACAAGCAACAGATTGGCTTAGTTTAGGACTAGCTTTCCAAAACTTAGGCGATTCTAAAGAAGTACCAACAGTTTTAAGATTAGGTGGTGGACTTCACTCAAGATACTTAACAGTATCTGTAGAAATGGCAGAATATGCAGACGATGAAGCACGATATGGTATAGGTGTAGAAGTTCATGTACCAGAAGACATCATAGAATTTGGGCATTTTGGTTTAAGAGTAGGTTATTATACAAGGGATAGTCATGGTTTAAGCGATAACTCTTTGGTAAACAGACTTAACTTGGCAGATAGTTCCAAAATATCTTTTGGTTTTGGTTTAGATACAGGCAAAATTTTCGGATACGGAGTATCCATAGATTATGCAATGACACCTTATGGTGCATTGGGAGAGGCACATCAACTTGGTTTAGGCATACAGTGGTAAGCTAGGTTGTAAAAAGGTGGTATGAAAAGAATAAAAAATAAAAAAGGGCAAATAGCGGTAGAATACATAATGGCAGCAGCTTTTTTATTTGCAGCATTTGCGTTATTTTATAAATATTATTCTTGGATAACACCAAAACAATTTGAACAGGGTGCGAAAATAATATTAACGGTTAACGAAGAATAATTAGGAGGATAAATAGAATGCTTAAATTATCAATAAAGGTAAATAACTTTTTGGACAAACAAAAACAATTGCTAAAAAAACAAGATGGTCAAAATACAATTGAATATTTGTTTATGTTAGGTATCATCGTGGTAGTAGTCGGCATAGTTGGGGTTGCAATAAAGAAATTTATGCCTGATTTGTTTGAAAAAATCCAAGCAAAAATTATGGGTCAAGCAGACCAAATATAGTTTTGTTGAAAATTTGTTATTTGAAAATATCGTAAGAGGTGTGTTTCGTGAAAAATTGTAAGGGACAAAGTGCAATTGAGCTATTGTTAGTATTACCTATATTTATGCTTCTAATATTTTTTATATTAGAGCTTGGAAATATAGCGTATCATACAATTTTGGCAAACCACACTTCTTATGAACTAGCACGAATAGGTTCTATGGTAGCTGTGAGAGAGCATGGTGGCAAGGCAGATAGTTATGTCGCCGAATATAGAATGAAAAACGCGCTAGAAAAAATGTTTAAAAGAGATGCAAGGTATATGAGTGTTAGTGCTGTAATACAGCCAACTGGAAAAGACCCGCAAACAAAAGGACATGTAAACGAAGATTTGATAGTAACATTGGTGTATCCAATAAGATTGATATTTCCGGGTACAAAATATGTATTTGCAGACAAGCCTAAAAAGTTAGGCAAAAAAAGAGTAAAGGCAGTGGTAAGAATGCCTATTGAAAAACCACTTTTAAATTAAAAAGATTTTTAGTTAATTAAAAATTTACAGAGGAGTAATAATATGTTGAAAAAAGGTTTAATGTTTCCATTATTTTTAGCTATCATCGCTGCACTAATCTACTTTATGGTAGTATCCAGTGCTGAAAGAAGAGCAAAAGGAAAGCAACGGCTTGTGCCAGTTGCGATATCTGCATTTGATATCCCAGAAAGAAATGTAATAAGACAAGGTATGGTGCGAGTAGCAAAAATACCTGCAGGTTATGCACAAAAAGATAGTTTTGAAATAAGAACTACTACAGATTTAAATGTGTTAAACGGAATGGTCACCAAAGTAAAAATCCCCAAAGGCAACCAGATAACAAAACATATGGTATCCAGTTTAACAGGAGATATAGGGTTAAGTGTAAAAGTTCCACAACGATACAGAGGTATGGTTATAGAGGTAGATAATGCAGTAAGCCAGTTAGTAAAACCAGGCGATAAAGTGGACATAATTGTAACATTAGAGGTGTACATAAGGGGCATAAAAAGACCAGTTTCATTTACAATACTTCAAAACCAAACGGTTTTGGGTGTAGGTAATAATTTAGGACAAGGAATCAATGCACAGATGGCAAAAAGTAATAAAGAAAAACAACTAGAAGCGGCAGCATATACCAATACATCTGCATTGAGTTTGCAATTATCTCCATTAGATGCACAATACCTAGCACTAACAAAAAGTGTAGCGGACGAAATTACAGTTGTTGTAAGAGCTATTGGAGATGAGGAAATTTATCCTCTAGAAATGTCGGACTTAACAAGGTTAAGCAGTGGTAATTAGCCTCAAGGAGAAAACACAATATGAATATTAAGTTCTTTTTAAAAAAACCCTTAGCAATACTATTTATTTTAATGCTTGGTACAAATTTATTTTCAGCGAAAACAAAACTAGTAGCTGTAAGTGCCGATATTGTTGAAATAAGAGGCTCGCTATCTAGAACGGTAGGTTTTTCGTGGACCGATGCAATAACATTTGGAGAATCTAGAATACCAAGTATGTTCACTCTCGGCGAATTTGAAAGACTAACCGCTCTTCAAACAACACTTCGTTTACTTGAAACGGAAGGTAAGGCACAGATATTATCCAACCCCAAGGTAATAGCTAAAACTGGTACAACCGCTAACTTTTTAGCAGGTGGTAGTTTCCCGGTTCCATATGCAAATTCCAGCGGGGGGATAGGTGCAGATTTTAAAGATTATGGTGTAGCCTTAAATGTTTTACCAACTATAATTGTTGAAAGAGGAAATGTTATAGATGTTCAAATAGAATTAGAACTATCTAGACCAGACTATTCCAGACCACTTGTTATAGCAGGTACAACAATACCAGCTATTAACAGCAGAAAAATGTCCACACATGTGGAACTTGATAGTGGTGAAACCTTGGTAATAAGTGGACTTAAAACAAGCAGTAAAGATACCTCCTATAGAAGAGTGCCGTTTTTAGGCAGGATACCACTTATTGGTGCATTATTTACAAATAAAGAAACAGTGGAAGAGCAAGTATCATTATTCCTATTTGTAACGGTGGAAATAGTAGAATAGAAAATTTAAAAGATTAAAAAAGGGCACTTATATGAAAGAAGGTTTAACAAATAGAGAAGATAACAGAAGAATAGTCGCCTTTGCAGGACCAAAAGAAGGTGTAGGTAAAACTACACTTTTATTAAATTTAGCTCTATACTGGGCAGATGTCCAAAAAAGACCTGTGTTAATAGTTCCTTTAGACCCCTTAGCCCGACAGGAACACAATTTTTACCTCAATATAAAAGAAAGAACATCAATCGCAGATTTGATGAAAATTTTAGGCACAAAAAATATAACAGCTGCTGGTAATTTACTTAAAGGTAAAATTCCAATGTCAGAATACGGTGTAGGTGTTTTAAATTTAGCAGTAAATAGAAAAGAAATTCTTAGCTTAAGTCCAAATATTTTAGTGCCGATATTATCTAAATTATCAGAAACTTTTGACATTTTTTTAGATGTAGAAAGTAGTTTCCCAATGCAAGCATTTGCCTTTGAAGTAGCAGATTATATTTTTTGGGTAACGAACCCAATAAGAACTCACCTAAATTCAACAATAACACTTTTTAAAGATTATAAGAGCATGCACTATTCATTAGATAAAGTTGAAGTGCTTTGTAATGGATACGATTTACCGGGTTCTATACCAGAAATAGAGATGGAAAAATTCTTTAAAAAACTTGGCAAAGATATTCTATTGTTTATGCCGTGGGAAGAAAGTGTAGTAAAAAACACTAATAGAAAAAAAATAGCGATTTTAGAAAGTCCAGAATCTGCTTTTGTAGAAGGACTAAAAGTAATTCTAAATAAAATTAAAGAAACGAAACCTATTGGTAAAAGAGATTGGATGTCTTCAGTTTCAGATGAAGAATTTATGCAATCTGCTAGTAGTGTCTGGAGTGGTGTCGGTGGTGCTGGCAAAGTTCAAGAGGGAGGGGTTTTTGGCGAGCATGAACAAGTTCAAGAAGAAGATTCCGAACAATCTACTTTATGGGAAGACCTAAAACAAAAAGTTCATAAAGAAGTTATAAAAATTTTAGAAGTAGAAAGAATTGTGGTAAGTGAAACTGCTCAAGCAAGCGATCAAGTAAGAAACCGAGTAGGCGAAATTATTATAGATGTGCTTGGTAAACAAGAAAATACTCAACTTTCAAGAGAACAAAGAGAACGATTTGTTAAAGAACTTATCGACGAAATTTTAGGATTAGGTCCGTTAGAATCTTTAATGAGAGATCCTACTGTTACTGAAATAATGGTAAATGCATATAACAGAATTTTTATCGAACAAGAAGGTAAACTTCTCTTAACAAAATATAGATTTAGAAATAATGAACAAGTTATTCAAGTTATAAAAAGGATAATAGCACCACTTGGTAGAAGAATAGATGAAAGTGTGCCACTTGTAGATGCAAGATTAAAAGATGGTTCAAGGGTAAATGCTATTATACCACCATTATCTGTATCTGGCCCTACAATTACTATAAGAAGATTTAGTAAAAAACCGTTTGGTCCGGAACAATACTTTAAGTTTGGCACAATATCTAAAGAATGTATGAAATTTTTGGAAGAATGTGTAAAACTTAAAAAGAATATTATTATCAGTGGTGGTACTGGTACTGGTAAAACAACATTTTTGAATGCATTATCTTCTTATATCCCTTCAGACGAACGGATTATAACAGTGGAAGATACTGCTGAACTAAAACTTCAACAAACTCACTGGATAGCACTTGAAAGCAGACCACCGAATGTCGAAGGCAAAGGTGAAGTTGCTATAAGAGATTTAGTTAAAAACTGTTTAAGAATGCGACCAGATAGAATTGTGGTTGGTGAGTGTCGTGGTTCGGAAGCATTGGATATGTTACAAGCGATGAATACAGGTCATGAAGGTTCGCTTGCTACTATTCACGCAAACACCCCACGGGATACAATTACAAGGTTGGAAGCTATGTGTATGATGGCAAGTGCCGAGCTACCTATCTGGGCTATAAGAGAAATGATAAGCTCTGCAGTTGATGTTGTTGTTCAACTTTCAAGGTTTTCTGATGGTAGTAGAAAAGTTACTCATATAACAGAAATAACTGGCAGAGAAGAAAATAATGTAAAAATGCAAGACTTGTTTAGATATAAACAAACAGGTATAAATAAAGAAGGTAAAGTACAAGGTGCATTTACGCCTACTGGTATAATACCTTCCTTTTACGACGATTTTAAAGCAAAAGGGTTGGAAGTTTCTAAAGAAATTTTTAATAAAGAAAACAAAACCCATGCAGAGCAAGATAAACCAGAAGAAAAGAAAGAAGAAAACAAACAGGAAGAAAATAAAGAAAATTAAATGAAGAAAAAAATAGTACTTTTTAATATTTTTTTAGTAGTAAGCATACTTTTTAGTGGGCTTATATATGCAGACATTTTTTCTGACAGGGAAAAGTTTGTAATATCCTGTGCAAGAGAAAGAATGCAGTTGTTTTCTAGCTATTTAGATAAAGATACAGACAGAAATTCCGTCAAACAAACCAAAACTTATGCTTGTACCCCGAAGGGAAGCAAAGCTTCTAAAGTAAATATGCCAAAATGGATAGAACCCGATATGGACAAAATGTCTGCAAGGTTAGTATGGCAGTCTAAATCTCAGGGTGTGCAGAGCGAGGCAGATATTTGGAAAGAGGCATCAGCCAATATAGTAGATTTCTTAAGAATATCAGAGGAAGTGTTTGATACAGAAGCTCAAGCTGGTAAACCACCAGTAATCTTGCGGGAAAAATATGCAAAAGCAAGAATTCGGTACTTACTTTCATTAATAAAACTTTATAATATCAAAATAAAAAAACAGGACGGCGGTTATTATACTTTTTACGATAGTTTAGACGGCAGAGGTAGAACTATTTTAGCTAGCTTTGATCTTATCCATCAACATATGGAAACTGTTTTAGCTTCTTTTACAGATGCAACTTCTAAAGAAGCAAGACAAGAGAAATATAAAAATGCCGTCGATAGCATAGCATTGCTTTCGCATAATTCGTTTAAAAGTTTAAGTAAACCACCTTTAGTGGAAAGTTTTTCTGTTAACGAAAAAAAATATAATGCACCTAATATTCTATACTTTGTGCTTGCAGTAATCGGCACATTATTAATGTTCTTTGCTGTTATGTTTTTTATCACCACCGAAGAAAAACGAATTAGAGAAGCTTATGACAAAAGAGTCAAAAAGACAAAAGAATGGACGGATTATTATAACAGGCAATTCCTAACATTAAATGTGAAGTATCTTGTTATAGTTCCACTTTTAGCATTTGTACTTTTTGGTGTGTTTGTAGGTATGATCACTGGTGGAATATTTGGTTTTATATTATTTTTATTCTTTAGTTTTGTAGGTTATAAGATAGGTTCAAAAATGCCGGGTATGTTGGCAGATAGCCTTAAAACAAGAAGAGGTATCAGAATTAATGCTCAGCTGATGGACGCATTAATATTGCTTTCCAATGCCTTGAAATCTGGTATGGATATTGTTCAAGGTTTTGAAATGGTATCAAAAGATTTGGAAAAACCTATATCTGAAGAATTTGGTTTAGTAATAAAAAGTTATCGTCTAGGAACACCGTTCGAACAAGCCCTAGAAGCTATGGAAGAACGGGTGGATAGTAGACTACTTTCCTATATGGTAAAAGCAATTGTTTTACAAAGACAGGTAGGTGGTAATTTAACTAAAATTTTCGCACGAATAGTAGAAAATATAAGAGAAGAAAGTAAACTGGAAGAAAAAACTCAGGCAATGACGGCTCAGCAAAAAATACAGGCACTTGTTGTAGGTATTATGCCATGGATAATGCTTGGTGTTATGTTCTTATTCCAAACAGATGCGATGCTCTCGTTCTACTTAACAGCAACAGGTTTCTTTGTGTTAGTTTTTGCGATGATCTGGATTTTCATCGGTATGAAGATGGTAAAAAAATTAGGGGAGATAAAAGTATAATATGGCCACTTTTAGCATTATAGAAGGTATATTACTTAAATTTGTCATTTTAGTTGGCACAATAAACCTATTTTGGTTTGTTTTCCGATTAATCACACCAGCAAAAAAAGATGAAAGTTTTGTAGATATAGAGGCAAAAGAATCTAAAGCTGCCTCTGTGTTGGCAGATTTAAATAAAGATAAAAATATCCTCCACAAATTAGACTATTTTGTTTTAGAAACATTTGGCTTAAGCAAAAAGTTAGAACAAACCCATTTATTATTAGGTAGTCCAACAAGTCCTAATCCATTACAAATGTTGCATATGAAAATGATATGGGCTGTAGTTTTACCAATAGTTTTATTTTTAGTTTTCCAAAGTACATTTTTTGCACTTATCGGTTTAGTGTTAGGTTTTTATATACCAGATATGCAGTTTGATGCTAAAATTAAAAAAAGACAAGAAAGTTTGTTAGCACATTTTTCCACCACTGTGGATTTGGCAGCACTTGTTATAGAAAGTGGTTTGGATTATCTTACAGCATTTGAAAGAATAATAAAACAAGCAAAAGAAAAAACAGTTTTAGAAGAAGAACTTAGTAAAATGATTAATGAAGTTCAACTAGGTTATTCTCGAAGGGAAGCATTAGAAAGAATGGCAGCCCGCACAGGCACACAAGAGTTTAAGAGTTTTGTGGGTTTAATAATACAATCTGACGAGCTTGGTACAAGCTTGGTAGATTTGCTTAGAAACTTTTCCATAGATATGCGGTTTAGAAGATTAAATAGAGCAGAAAAGTTAGCAGCACAAGCGTCAACAAAAATGTTGATACCTTTATTTATATTTATATTCCCAACAGTTTTTGTTTTGATACTCGCACCAATGATTAAGGATATGTTAGGCGGAGGAATGCCTTTCTAAATTTTTATATTTTTAGAATTAGGAGAAAATTTTACTATGAAAACTTGTATGAAAAATTTCACACTATTTTCGCTACTTTTAACTTTAGCTACAGGATTTGCCTTTGCAGAGGTTCAAACAGAATTTGCACATGCAAGAGATGTGAGAGAATCTGGTAGGGAAATGGGGATTATGTTGGATTTGCAAAAAATCTCGCTAGGCACTCTTCCTTCAACAGAAAATAAAAAGCAATATCTAACCACTATGATGTTAGAAAAGCAAAAAGTGCTTAATTTTACCCTACAAAACATATACGAAAATGCTTATTCTATGTATAAACGGGGCGATTATCAACGAGCTTACGAAATGTGTATCACTATACTCAGTATAGACCCTAATTTTAAACAAGCAGAAACACTTGCAAAAATGGCTTCTAGAATGGGTACCTATGGTACAACAAGCGAAACTAAAATAATAAATCAAAAATATAGAGAAGGGTTAATGTTTTACAATACCGCTCGTTTGGCGGAAGCTAAGAGAAGTTTTCAAGAAGTGCTTGTAATAAAACCAAGACATGCAAAAGCAAATTATTGGATGAAAAAAACAAATAAAGAAATCGCCAAAGAATACGAAAGAAGGGGCAATGAAGCATTTAAAAATGAAAATTATGAAGAATCCATAACCCATTGGTACAATGCTTTATTAATAAGAGAAAAGGATTCTCGGTTAGTAAATAAAATTGCAAAATCTGAAAAAATAATTCAAAAACAAAAAATTAACGATATTTTAACCCAAGCAGTGCAGTATTATAATGAAGGCGATTTGGTAAGTTCTCATAAAGAATTTGGCAAAGCATTAGCAATTCAACCAGAGGATAAACAAATATTACGGCTATCAAAACAAGTGGGTGAAGAAGTTTCTAAAAACTATTTTGCAACTGCAGAAAATTATTATTCTTCTAACCACTACACTAAAGCTATAACAAATTACGAATATGCACTTAAGTGGGGTTTTGATAAAAAAATAATTTCAGGCAAAGTTAAGCAAGCCAAATACGAAAGAGCAGAGCTTATAAAACGAAGAGAAACAATAGCTAAAAAAGAAAGAGAGAAAAAGTTTGAAGAAGATTTGGTTGCCCAAAAAACAGCAACTCTAGAAGAAGCAACTCTAGAAGAAGAACTATATGAAGAAGAAATAGAGGAAATTATAGTTCCTATAATTGTAGATGAAAAGAAAGTAAGTGATGTTGCAAGGGAAGCATCGCAAAACTTATATAAAGAAGGGTTAAGACACTTTAACGACGGGGATTTTGAAAAAGCAAAAGAGAAATTCCTAGAAGCTGTTAAAGTAGATTCTGGAAATATAGACGCACAAGCTGGTTTAGAAAGAATAAAATCTGTATTTGGCGAATAGCTTTAGTTAGCTAAAATAAAGAGGAAAAACTAAAATGAAATTAACAACAAAATGGATTTTATGGTACACATTAGCAGCAGTATATGCTCTGATACTGGGTGCTTTATTTTATTTCAATATGTTTAAATTCGTGTTTGATAAAAAACTTCAAGGCGAAATAGCAGAACTTGTAAGACCAAAAACAACTTTCTTTGTAAAAAACTTAACGGTAAAACCTTTTGGTGCGGCAGTTTTTGACGAAGCCGAACTTTTAAACGAATGGGTAGATGAAGATGAAAGAATCGTCAATATCATCTATCTTAACTACCGTGGTATGATTCGTTGGCACAAACGAGGTAAATATATTGGCACTAGCTATGATGTATACGAAAATGAGGTAGGATTTGAAACGGATGCTATATCTCGTGCATACACGAGCAGGCAACCATATGTTGAAATGTTTGGCGATAAAAATTATTACGATATGGCAATACCACTAAAAGCCAAAGGCGACGAAGTGGTGGGGATAATAAACATACAATTTTCTCGTGTTGGGGCAAAAGCCCTAATAAAACGAGCGATGCTTCAGTTTTTCGTAGGTAGCATAGCCATACTTGCCTTAATGGGCTTTGGTCTATTTATGATGTTCTATTACAAGGTGATTTCGCCGATAAATTCTATGAAGGATAGTATAGAAAGCATATCTACAAAGAGTTTCAATTTTGCATTTTTGGAACGGGACGACGAAATAGGAGGTTTGGCGAGGGCGGTCTCTAAATTCCTGGGTAAAGTTAAAGGCGAGTTGGAAACTTTTGAAGATGTTTCCGCAAAATCGCATGTAGCAGAAAAATCGTGGTGGAAAACTGTCGTAAATATTACTACGGCTAAAAACGAAAAAGCCATAGTTGTAGATGAAAACAATATGGTGCTATATGCAAACTTTAAAGCTTTAAAGGGTAAGAGCAAAATTCACTTACTAGACATTTTTGATAGTGCAAATAGCGATATTATACAATTAGTAAGTATGGCTATGGAAAAACCAGGCAAAGTATACGATTTGGATACAGAATTTCAAGGTAAAACATTATATGTTAAAGTAGCAAAGGTAGATAGCGGGAAAGATGTGTCCAGAATATTGATAATATTAAAATCAAAAAAAAATAAAAAATAAATATAGAGAGGTATAATTATTATGAAAATAGAATTAAAAAGTGTTCCATTATCTTCACTCGTGTTTTCGGTATATCCGATAGCATGTTTTGCAATTGGTATAGTGTATTCAATAATTAATGCATTTTACACGACATACGCAACAGTATCTGCAATGCTAACACAAGTAATGTTAATGTCCGTAGCATATATGTTTATGTTAGTGTTTGCAAGTGTGATATTTATGATGATTTACAACTTATTATGCTCTATGGGTATGAAAGGTATTGTACTTAATGTAGAGGATAAACAGTAAAAAACTTTATAAGTACTTTTAAAATGCTTTAACAAGTATTTAAAGGGTATTTCTTTGGAAAAGGAGTTAAATTATGGAAATAGAAATAAAAAAGATTAGGTTATCTTTTATTACTTACTTAACTACTCTGATTGCACTAGTTTTTTTTCACTTTAAATTTACTGTTCTCTTAGGACCAGTAATTATTGGTTTTTTAAACCCAGAGAATCTTGTTTTATATAAACACATAGTGAAATCAATTAATATGTGGACGGTTGCTGGCTGGATATTAGTGTTATTACCATTGATCGGTTTTTCGGTATTAATTTATAATATATCTTGCAGTAGAGGTCTAAAAGGACTAACTATAGCACTGGAAAATAAAACTAAAGGGGAGGTTTAGTTATGAAAACAGAGTTAAAAAAAATAAAGGTATCGTCTATTATATTTTCAATTTATCCGATAGCTCTTTTTGCAATAGCTTTTGTTTTTTCAATAGGACAGGGGATTATAGAAAAACAATTTGGCTATACTTCCTTAAATGAAAGTTGGTTTATATTCACAACAGCAAGAATTGTTGTTTTTGTGGTAGCATTTTTATTGGCAAGTATGGTTTCTGCTCTTATTTATAATTTACTTTGTCGTTTTGGGTTAAAGGGAATAAGCATAGAATGTAAAGATAAGAAAGAGGGAGTGTAGTTATGAATATAAAAATTAAAAAAATAAAAATATCATCTCTTATTTTTTCCTCATTTCCAGTTATGTTTTTAATTCCAGGGGTTATTTATTGTATTTGTCTTTTTGTTTCAAGAGGACTTTTACATTTAGAATATAATCCAAATTTTAACCCAGGCAGTTTTTTTCTTAAAAATTTACTAATTATTCCAATATCTATGGCATTACTTTTATTAGGAAGCATAGTATTTGCTTTAATTTATAATGCCCTTTATACTGGGACTTCAAAAGGTATAGAGGTAGAGTTAGAAGAAAAAGAATAATTTTTTTTATTCATTATGTTAACAAGGAGAATAGGGTATGCTAAAAAAATTAGCGGTATTTTTATGTACGATTTTTATTTATAGTGGACTAGCAACCGCTGGTAATAGTGTGAATGTGGATTTTGTTATGAATTTTTATAATAAAAATTCAGCACAAGACATAAGAAGTGCTACTCTTATAGAAAATAGAATGGGCGATAGAGTTAATATTAATTTTATCCCATTCATTATGAAAAATAGCAAAACGCAAGAGTTAACTTCGCAATATGGTGCGGGGGATTTAGAAGAAAGTAAAATATTTTTAACAATAAAAAATAATTATCCAGAAAAAGTTAACAATTATATTTTAGCTATTATTAGTGGCAGTAGCTGGCAGGAAGCTACTGTTTATGTAGGGTTATCGCCTATAAAAATAAAGAAAATGGTTCAGAAAAATGGCGATAGTTATATAAAAAAAGAATACGATTATCTAAAATCTAAAAATATAAAAAGCGGTTCTGCAATTTTAGTTGATGGTAGCTATTATAATGGTAAACGAGATTTGACTTCTTTAATGAACAATATAAACTCCAAACTTAATAAAGATAGACGAATTTTTATATCTAAAGATAAAGTTAAGTTTAATATGTATATTGTTGAACATCATAGCTTTGCTCAAGGCAAAGAAAGCCAACAACTTACTCAAAATTTAGAAAAATATATCAATATGCCAGCAGAGGTTAAGAGAATGTCTGTTAAAGAGGCAAAAACCAAGTTTAAAGGCATAGATATAGATTTCCTACCCTTATATATAATAGAGAAGGACGATACTATTGAAGCCTTATTTACCCCTGCTATAGAAAGAGGTTCGGTTATAGAATCTGGCAAATATATCGCTCTTCCAAAAAGTACTAGAGAAGGTGTGTTTGTTGGTAAACAAAGAAAAGAAAACTTGCTTGAAGTATTTGTGATGTCCCAATGTCCTTATGGTGTAATGGCGGAAAATGCAATAATAGCTAGCTTAAACGAAGGCACTTTCCCAGAGGATGTAAAAGTAAGAATAAGATATATCGCTAGCGAAAATGGTGAAGGTTTTAATTCTTTACACGGTAAACCAGAATGGGAAGAAAATGTAAGACAGCTTTTAATACAAGAAATGTATCCAGAGAAGTTTTACAAATATTTATTCCATCGAAACCAAGATTACCGAACAGAAAACTGGAAAGATGCTGCAAAAAAAGCAGGTATAAATCCAGCCAAAATAGATAGGAATTTTGAAAAAGGTAAAGATTTGTTAAGAGCAGATATTAAATATTCAGATTCTTATGGAGCATCTGCTTCTCCAACATTATTATGGGAAGGACAGTTGTTAACAAATATGAATGCTTTAACAAAAATGGAAAAGTTTAAAAATTTCAACCCGAAAGCAAGCCCCGATAAGGCGCCAACGGGAAGTTGCGGATAATATCGTAATACGAGAATTTAATGTATTATAAAGGGGCATAAAGTAGCTTTATGTCCCTTTGAATTTAAAAGGTAGAAGGAAAATGGAACAAAGAAAAAAGAGTGGTAAATTATTTTTATTGATACTTGCAGTACTATTTGTAGTTAGTATCGTACCTATGAGTATTGTCAGCTTTTTTATGTATAACAGAACCACAAGTCTTATAAAAAAAGAAATCTTGGAAGATAATTTTTTTGTGCTAGATAATGTTGAACATAATATATCCGACATTTTTAAAAAATACGAACAAGATGTTATCGCTTTTGCAAAAAATTACGAAAAAGGTATAAGAGCAGGTGAAACTCAAAAAAATTATATCAACGATTTTTATAAATTTAATAGAAACTTTTCCTATGTATCAGTATTGGATTCAAATGGTAAAGAACTTTTAAGAGGTGGGGAAAAGTATAAAATAGATTATAATAAAACCTTATTTCCAATAAACTCGCAAGACTATGTAAACTATATAGGTCGTTTGCTTGTCGGCGATTTACAGAAAATAAAAAATGAAAGAGTATTTATAAATTTGTATACCCCATTAATATATAAAAACCAAAAACGCTGGATCGCCGTTGGTTTAAATGTTAGCTTCATTGATAAAATGACAAGAAGTTATAACGAAAGAGAATCTATTTTGTGGGCATTGTATACAAAAGAGGGTGAAGTGATAGCATCTTCCACATCAAAAGGTGTTGTTAGAGGGGATGACGAAAAATCTGTTGAGCTTTTTAAAGAATTTAACGATAAAGAAACAGCTTATACTGGCGAAATGTTGAAAATAAATAAAACATTATACTTTTCTGCGATGAAAAATATTTCTAAATTAAATTGGAAAATATATTATCGTAAACGGCTTAATACAAGCAGTAAAGTCTATATGGTTGTTAAGGAAGGCTACATTTGGATGTTAGTTGGTGCATTAGCATTCTTAATTTTATGTAGTTATTATTTAGCATTAATAGTTGTTAAACCTATTAAAATATTATTTGAAGTTGCCACAAAAATGGGCGAAGGAAGGTTCGATGAAACGCCAGATCTTATTGCTCCCAACAATGAAATAGGCGATTTGGTGCTTGCTTTTGGCGAAATGATGGATAGCTTAAAACTTAAAACAGAGAAGATTTTAGTTGTTCAAAAAGATTTAGAAAACGCCAATCAAACCCTAGAAACAAAAGTAGAAGCAAGAACAAGAGAACTAAAAAGTGTGCTAGACGAACTTATTAAAAAAGAAAGATTAGTAACCATCGGGCAGATGGCATCTATCGTTAGCCACGAGATAAGAAACCCACTTGCAGTAATAAAAAATTCTGCATATCTTATAAAAACCAAAATAGATAATTTGGATATTGAAGATCCTAAAGTTGAAAGACATCTTTCCATAATAGATTCCGAAATCAAGCAGGCAAATGATATTATTTCCGAAATTTTAGGTTTTGCAAGAACAAGAGATTTACAACTTAATCCTAATAATATTAATGCTTATTTACGGGATATAATAAGTTCTTCCATAGTACCAGATAATGTAGAAATTATGGACGAAATTTCAGAGCAAGATGCAAAAGTAAATATAGATGCCGAAGAAATAAAACAAGCTATAAGAAACTTAATAGGAAATGCAGTAGAAATACTCGCTGAAAAAGATACTGGTAAAATAGTAGTATCCACCAAAATAAAAGCGAATGCTGTTAAAATATCCATCTCAGACAACGGACCGGGTATGGACGAAGAAACTAAAGAAAAAATATTCACACCATTTTTCACAACCAAAGCCAGAGGCACAGGTCTTGGACTAGCAGTTGTTAAAAAAGCAATTAATAGACATAACGGTAAGATAAAGGTTCTAAGTAAGTTAGGTAAAGGTTCAATATTTAATATATATTTACCTATACACAATGAAAAATCAAACTAATGGGGAATAGTTTATGAGTGAGGATAAAATACCACAAGCAAAAATATTAGTGGTAGATGACGATAAAAATTTAAGAGATACTCTTGTAGATTTGCTTGAAATGGAACATTATAATGTTTCACAAGCATCGTCTGGTAAAGAGTGTAGAGAGCTTGTTAGCACAGAGTTTTTTAATGTTATCTTAATGGACTACAGTTTAGGCGACACAAAAGGGACAGATTTAATTAAAGAAATAAGAAGTTTCAATGCAGAAACTCAAATAATAATGATAACCGCTCATGCTAGTTTGGATACCGCTTTAAAAGCTATACAAGAATCTGTATACGATTTTTTGGTAAAGCCAGTAGATTTTGATTATCTTAAAAAAACTATAAAAAAAGCATTAGAAAAATATCATCTTGAAAAAAGTAATAAAGAGCTTATGGCACAGCTTAAAAAAACTAATGAAGATTTACGATTTTTAAATAATATGAAATCTAAATTTTTCTCTATGGTTTCACATGATTTGTCCAATTATATAATGACGCTTAATATGGGTTTTGATATGTTTCTGAAAACAATAGAAGCAGACGAAAATCAACAGCAAAAAATTACATATATAAAAGAGAGTATCAATCAAATATCCCGTTTAGTGAGCGACCTTGTAGATTGGGCTTATATAGAACAAGGCAAACTTCGTTTAGAGCAAGGGTATTTTGAAATTTGTACACTTGTAAGAAGCATAACAGATAATTATTCAGCAAAAACAGAAGAAAAGGGTGTAGAGCTTAAGGTAACACATTGTGATGATGTTATGGTACTTGCAGACGAGAAAAGAATAAGACAAGTTTTGTATAATTTGTTAGACAATGCTTTAAGGCATACGAGTTCTGACGGTAAAATAGAGGTAGAAGTTAATAAAGAGTCTGGTGGTATGGTAAAAGTTTCTGTCAAGGATACAGGTGAGGGAATAAACCCTAAAGATGCACCTAATTTGTTTAAAAGTTTTTATCAAGCAGAAGGAAATACAAAAGGAAAACTTGGATTAGGATTAGCAATTTCGCAAGATATAATTTTGAACCATGGTGGCAAAATTTATGCAGATAGCGAGGGACAAGATAAAGGGGCAACTTTCAGTTTTACAATAGAAGAAGCAAAGGAAGAGTGAGCAAGCTCACAGCTTTTTTTGCTTCGCATAGTGAACTTTTCCTCTCCCGTTGGGAGAGGGGATATTTTAAAAAATAACCACTTAGAAGAGGAGATAAAATGGCAAAGAAAGATATTACAGTTTTAATAGCTGATGATCAAACTCTATTTAGAGAAGGTATAAAAGACATCTTGGAAGGTGTTAAAGGAATAAAAGTAGTTGGCGAAGCTGTCGACGGCGAGGACGCAGTTAAACAAGCTGGCAAATTAAAGCCAGAAATAGTTTTAATGGACATTAAACTTCCAAAAATTAATGGTATTGAAGCTACCAGACAGATAAAAGAAAAGTTCGAACATATAAATGTTTTAATGCTTTCTAGTTTTGAAGATGAAACACATATAATGGAAGCATTGCAAGCAGGTGCTAATGGATATTTATCTAAAATGTTGCCAGCTGCTGATGTTGTAAATGCAATAAAAACATTTATATCACAAGGACCGTTAATACCAGATAAGTTTATGAATACTGTTCTAAAATGTTTAAAAGATAAACCAGCACAGGATGATCCGTTAACAAAAAAAGAAATTAAAATTTTAGACTTGGTTGGTAAAGGTAAAAGCAATAAAGAAATAGCATCAGAGCTTGATTGTAGTATTAATACAGTTAAAAACCATATAAATAGTGTATTCCAAAAGTTAAGAGTAGGAAATAGAACAGGTGCTGTATTAAAAGGCATAGAAAATGGCTTAATATCGGCTGAAAGTTCTGATATGGAATAAGTTTTAATATGAAAAAATTTCTTTCTTATGTAAAAAACCCGAAAGGACAAAGCACCGTAGAGTTTGTGATGATGCTTGCAGCAATAGTTGCAGCTGTACTTGCTTTTGTTGCTCTATTTCATACACAGATAATAGGCGGGTTTTTTACAATAATAGGAAGTGTGCTGGGGTAAACTATGAAAAATTATATTGCACATTTAGGTAGACAAGGGCAAATACTTTTGCCTGCTGTACTATTAATACCTACGATACTTTTGGCAATATATTTAATTTACGAAACTGCTAAACTTTCAAGAGAAAAAATAAGAAACCAATTTGCTATAGATACCGCTGCGTTTACAGAAATGACAATAGCTTCTACCTTTATAAATGCATCAGCGTACTCATCTGCTGCTTTCCCATATAGGGGTTTAGGTGAGCTTTTAAGACCAGACGAAAAAGTTTTAAAACCAGAAGCAGCATATCCAGATGAAGTAGAATTAAGTTTATACGATTATGTGTATCGGGCTGGCGGATTTCCCGCAATGGAAGAACCTGGTGATAAACCAAAAGCTGATGCTAAAACTTGGAAGTTGGAATACTATACTGGCACAAGAGACGATTGGATGAAAGAACCACCGGAATTTGATGAAGATACAGTATATATAGTTGGTTCTGAAGAAATGGCAGATACCCATAAAGTTACTAAAGAATATGCAATAAATGCTTTAAAAACTTATTTAGTTGTTTATTATAAATTAGGTAATATTTTTAAAGACCAAAAAACAGTGTACGAAAAATTATCTAAGCATAGACATTTCTTTAAGAAAGCATATTTTTTAAATGCAATAACTTGTAAAGAAGCAAGATGTGGCGAAGAGGCAATTAGTCAGATAAAGAATTTTAATGTAAAACTTAAACAAAATAGTATAAAAAATGTGAAAATATATTTCAAATCTGAAAGTGGTGGTATACGAAGTGTAGAGCTAGATTTAACCGAACCTTTCGTCGCAGGAGTTGTAGATGGAGAGGAAATAAAAGAAACTCTCGGCGAGCTTTTCCAATTTGCATCTTTAGAAAGTGGTTTTAAAAGCAGACTTAAAAAAATGAGAAAGGGTATAGGGTTAACTCAAAGTTTCGAAGCACCTAAAAACTATTTTAATGTAAATTTAAAAAAATATAAACCAAGAGTAAAAGTAAAAGTTGCACTCCAATGTACAGACAAAGATAATAGTTGTGTGTGGCCAGAAAGTACACCAAAATATCAGGTAAGGACATATCCGTAATTATGCAAATATCAAAAATATTAGCTAGAAGATTTTTCAAAAATAAAAAAGGGCAGACAACTGTTGAGGTTGTTTTGCTACTTCCAATATTTTTGATATTTGCATTATTCATCGCCAAAATATTCGCATTACTAGTACTTGTACAAAAAATGGAAGTTGCAAGTTTTTATGCAGGACGAAGATGGCAGTTAGAATCTCATCGTAATGTAGAATTTGTAAAAAGGTGGGATAATATTGTTTTAAGAAACGATATCGAACGAAAAGTAAAAAGTTATATAGGTTTTACAAATCCAGTTACCAAGAAATTTTTAAGTTTAAATAAAGTTACCTTAAATATAGAAAGAACTCAGCTTTGGAATGTTGTTACTTTAAGTGTG
>JABHZW010000031.1 GCA_018656005.1 Candidatus Pseudelusimicrobium marinum
GACAGGGAACACGCATGGTGTAAAAAAACATAACATACCGGCGACAAATGCAGAAATAAACTCTACCATTCTTTTTCCTCTTTGTTTTTGTGGCTACATAACAATTATTTTGCGGAAACCACTATTGTTTTTGGTTTTTTACCTTTATTCCACTTGGAATCTGCAATATTTTTAACTACTTTGTTCCAAAGTCCTTTAGATTTTAAAACAATCTCAGCGACTTCCCTAACAGCACCTTCTCCACCTCTTTTTTGAGTAACATAATGAGAATGTTTTTTTAGTTCAGATACTGCATTTTTAACAGCGATAGCAAATCCAACTTCTTTTAAAATTGGAAGATCGATTAAATCATCACCAATAAAACAAATTTCTGATGCTTTGACTTTTTCTCGTTTCATGATGTTTTCTAATGCTTCTTTTTTTGATAAAAACCCTTCAAACACATATTTAACACTCATTGCTTCCGCACGATGTTTTACTGTTGCAGATTTTCTACCAGTTATCATTCCAGTAGTTATGCCAAGACTGTTTAAAAGTAAAAGACCTAACCCATCTTCCACATTAAAACTTTTTAGTTCAGAAAATGTGCCATCTTTTAGTGGGAAGAAATATAGTTTGCCGTCGGTCATAACCCCGTCGACATCTGTTAAAAATAATTTAATTTTTTTTGCTCTTGCTACTATGCTTTTGGGTGTTGCCATTTTATTGCTCCTGTTTAAAATAAAAATTCATTGTATCTTTTAACCATACTTCTAGAGGGGTGGAAACCCAGTCTAAAAGTTTTTCTGCTTTGTTAATATCTAGCACATAGTCGCCATGCTTATAGTAGGGAGAATTTTTTGTAAAATCATACCCCTTTTCCTTAAGTAGATTGTACGAAATATTTTTAGTGTTTGCTTTTTTATTTAATAGCTTTGCCGAAAGCTCTATAAACTCTTTTAATGTTAAAGTTTTATTATCGCCAAAATGAAATGTTTCATTTTTGGTTTGCGGGAAGTTTTTTATAACACTATTTAATGCACGAACACAATCCTTTATATATATGTATCTTCTGTTAAAATTACCGCCATCTGGAAGGGGGATTTCTTCGCCATTTACAATTTTTTGCCAGTAAGGGAGACATCTGTTTTTGGGGTCGTTTTCCCCGATAACTATTGGAAAACGAATGGTTGTGTATGGAAAACGGAAATCTTTATATGCTTTTTTTAGAACTTCTTCGGCTTCTAATTTACCTCCTCCGTAAGGTTCGGTTTTTTTATTATCCACCTCAAGAGTTTTAGACATTTTTTCTGTATATGGCGATTTGGCACCTTTTAAAACCAAATGCACATCGCCTGTGCTAACAAAAAGCCAATGTTTAATATTATTTTTGAACAAATCTACGGCTAGTTGAGCTTGCTCAGCAGTGAAACAAATATTATCTAAAACAATATCCCAATTTTCTTGTGCTAATGGGGATAAATCTTTAAAAGAACCTCGTTCCCCCGATACTTGTTTTATTTCTTTCGGCAAATCGTTAGAATGGGTGTGTGAAAATACGCAAACCTCATGCCCCCTCTTGTGCATATCTAGGGCAAACGATTTGCCGAAAAATTTAGTACCACCTAATATTAATACTTTCATTGCATATATTTTATAAAATATATTTACTATTATGAAGAAGAAACAATTTTCAATGTTAAATAAATCAAAACACAGCTCGTTTTTTTTAGTACGAGTTTTTGTGGTGGTTTTTATTTTAATGGTGTCGGTGGTGTTTGTGTATGATAGATTATCAACCTCGCCAGTAGATTCCAATATAGCAGTTAAACATTTTAAGCTATATGTTGAGGATAAAATAGCAAAACTAAAACCATATTTCCCAACCCCAAAAGAGAGGAAGAAGTTATGATTGATATTAAATTAATAGAACAAAATGCTAAAAAAATTAAAAATTTACTTTCATTAAGAAATCCAAAACTTGTTAATGCGATAGACGATATTTTAAAAAAACAAGAAATTTATAAAAACAAGCTTATCGAAGTAGAAGAGCTGAGAACTCAAAGAAATGAAATTTCTAAGAACATAGCTAAAACCAGAAAAAAAAGCGAAGCTACATTTAAAAAAGCAATGAAAGAAGCTAATAAAATTAAAGAGATGCTTCAGAAGAAAGAAGAGTCTTTATCCTCGTTAAAAAAAGAAATAGAATCTATTTTATTAAACATACCAAACACACCAGACGAAACAACACCCAAAGGTAAAACAGAAGAAGAAAACAAAATTGTAAAAGTTTATAAAAAAACTAAAAAGAAGTTTTCTTTCAAACTAAAAGATCATCATACACTTGGCGAAAATTTAGGAATTTTAGATTTTGAAGCAGGTTCCCGCTTATCTGGTTCCCGTTTCGTGCTTTTAAAAGGCGATGGTGCAAAACTGGAAAGAGCATTAATTAACTTTATGTTAGATTTACATTCAAAAAACGGATATACCGAAATTTTACCACCACTTATCGTCAATAAAGATGTTTTATATGGCACAGGGCAACTTCCTAAATTTGAAGAAGATATGTATAAATTTACACATACTCCAGAGCAATATTTGATTTCAACATCAGAAATTCCGTTAACAAATATGTATAGAAAAACAATTTTAGCAGATAAAGATTTACCACAAAGTTTTACCTCTGCCACACCTTGTTTTAGAAGGGAATCTGGTTCTTATGGTAAAGATACTCGTGGGCTTATAAGGAACCATCAGTTTAATAAAGTAGAGCTTGTGTGGATAGGCAAGCCAGAGGATTCTATGAAAGCTTTAGACAAATTAACAACACATGCAGAAGAGGTTTTAAAAACTCTAGAAATTCCATATCGCATAACACAACTTTGTGCTGGCGAGATGGGTTTTTCTGCATCCAAAACTTTCGATTTAGATGTTTGGATGCCTGGTGAAAATAGATTTAGGGAAGTTTCATCTTGTTCAAATTGTACAGATTTTCAGGCAAGAAGAATGGGTATGAGATTTAAAAGAGAAAATGAAAAGAAAACAGAATTTGTCCATACCCTAAATGGTAGTGGCGTTGCTGTTGGCAGATTATTTGCAGCAGTTATCGAGAATAATCAACAAGAGGACGGTTCTGTAATAATACCAAAAGCACTTGTAAAATATTTTGGTAAAAAGAAAATTTATGCTAAAAAATAAAGGGGTTTAAATGAAGCGGTTAATTCTTCTTTTAGTTTCAGTAATTATTATTTATGCTTTTGTTGGTGTTGTTGCCAAAACATTTGGTAATAGAGGAACTATAAATAGTATGGCCGAAACTTTTATGACTCATGTCTATAATTTTGAATTTGATACCGCAAGAAAAGATATAAAAAAAATTGAAGCTAAGTTTAAGGGACATCCATTTGTTTTATTTGCAGAACTTCTTGTAGATTGGATAAATTATACAGAAGGTGGCGACAAATCTCTTTTCAATCATAAACAATTTACAAGAAAAGTTAAGAGTGCTAGGGACTATACCAAAGAATGGGTAAAGAAGAATAGATACGACCCGAATGGGTATCTTATTTTGGGTGGAATTTATGGTCTTAAGGGAAATTACGAACTTTTGGTGCATGATTTTATTGCTGCCTATTTCGACGGAAAGTCTGCTGTAAAATATATGCATAAAGCCATAGAGCTTAAGCCAGATTTTTACGATGCTTATTTTGGTATTGGATTATTTGAATATTATACAGCAACATTACCATCTGTAGTAAAAGTATTGAGTATGTTTATTTCTACTGGTGATGCTCAAAAAGGTTTTGACCAAATAATGCTTGTAAAAGAAAAAGGTTGTTTTGCAAAACAAACAGCAGCGCTAGTTTTGATAAGAATTCATTTGGACGAAAAAAGTCCGTTTTTTGATGTTGAAAAAGCTAAACAACTTATCAAAGAATTTAAAAAAGATCATCCTAACTATCCTGAAAGTAATTTCACAATAATAGATAAATATAATCTTTAAAAATTATTTTATATTGTAAACAGCTTTTGTATTTGCGGTAGTTTTTTGTGCAACTTCTTTTAAAGAAATTTCTAAAACATCTGCTACGGTTTGTGCTATCTCGGGGATAAAACTCGGCTCGTTTCTCTCGCCTCGTTTACTTTGTGGTGGTAGATAAGGGCAATCGGTTTCAAGCACAATATTTTCAATTCCAATTTTTTTTATGGTTTGGCGAAGCGGATCGTTCTTTTTTCCCTTGTACCCGATGATGCTGTTAACACCAATTAAAAAACCTAATTTTATTGCTCGTTGTGCGTCTTCAAGCCGTCCTGAAAAACAATGTAATATCCCTTGAAATTTTCTTTGCGGATTTGCCTTGTAATTTTTTTCTATTAAATTTAACAAATCTTTATAAGCTGAAAAGTCTTCAGGTGTTGGCGATTTTCTGCAATGTAAAACCAAAGGCAAATCCGCTTTTTCAGCAAATTTTAACATTTTCACAAACACTTCTCGCTGAAATTCTTGGGTTGCGTTGCTATGATCGTAATCCAAACCAATTTCGCCAAGTGCTACAACTTTTTCGTTTTTTAGAAGGCTAGCCAAATGATTTTCTTCTTCCTTATTATATGTATTTGCATAAATAGGGTGAAAACCTAGGCAAGCGTATATATTTTGCGGATATTGTTCCGCTAATTCTATAGCTGGTTTCCATTCTTTAGGGGTACATCCAATTTCCACAAGCATATTTGTACCAGAGGCAATTAAGCGGGAAACAATATCCGCTCTATCTTTATCAAAAGCTTGGTCGCCTATATGTGCATGAGAATCTATATATAGTAAATCTTTATTCATATATATATTATACCTATTATTCCAGTGGAAATGGTGTTTTAATTAGCACTCTTGACATTAGTTTGATAACTTTGATAAAATGTATTTATGAGAATACTTAAGCCCGAGGTGGCAAAACAAAGAGAAGATAAAATACTTCGTCTTATAATAGAAGAGTTTGTCAAAACCAAAAAACCAATTGGTTCAGAGCTTATATCCCAAAAAGGTATGCAAGATATTTCTAGTGCAACTATTAGAAACATAATGAAACAATTGGAAGAAAAAGGCTATTTATATCATCCTCATACCTCTGGCGGTAGAATTCCCACAGATAAAGCATACAGATTTTATGTAGATTATCTTGTAAAAGCTCAGCAAATGGCATCAAAAGAAAGAGAATCTATAGAAGAGGAATATCACGGGCAGATGGAAGAGCTTGATAAAGCTATGATACAAACATCCAAAATGCTTGCAATGTTAAGCAAATCTGCAGGTTTTGTTTACACAGCAGATATGCAAGAGCAATGTGTAACAAGGGTAGATTTTATACCAATCGCACCGGGACATATTTTGGTGGTTTTGGTGACCGAAAGTGGGCAAGTGAAACATTGGACAGTCCGATTAAACTATATAATTTCCCCAACAAGATTAAGAGTATTAAGTGTATTTATTAATGAACAAATTTCTGGACTACCATTTAAAGATGCACAAAGAGTTATGTGGGAGTATATGAAATCTGGACACAATGAACTTGAAGATGTAGCAGATTTAACAAGACGAGTGCTTGAAGATATGCAAACACAAACTTCGCAAGAATTACATTTAGAAGGGTTATCGCAATTAATAGAAACCACAACAAAAGAAGACTATGAAGAGTTGAGAAATATGATGCGAGTTATAGAAGAAAGAGAAAAGTTTTCTTCGCTACTTGAAGAACAAATGCAAGATTTTAAAAACCCAAATACAGACAAAGTAAATATAACAATAGGTTCTGAAAATGAATTGGCAGAGCTTAAAAATTTAAGTATAGTTTCGTCCGCCTACAAAGTTGGCGACAAAGCTATCGGTATGCTAGGTATCGTCGGACCAAAACATATGGAATATAACAGAATGATATCCATTGTGAACTTTGTAGGCAATATGTTTGAAGAGGTTATCAACAAATGGGAAACACCTTTATTAGAAGAGGAAAAGAATGACTAAAAAAGAAAAAGAAGATAAAAAACCAGAACAAAATGCAGAAGAAATGTACGATAAATTTCTTCGCGCAAAAGCAGAATTAGATAATTATAGAAAGAGGGTAGAAAAAGAAAAAAGAGATTTAATGCTTTATACAAAAGAAGATACTTTACAAAAACTTCTTCCTTTGTACGACATTATTTTAAAAGCAGAAATAGAAATTAATTCAGACAAAGACAATAAAACAGAACACGAAAAGCTAGAAAAAATTACAACTGGTTTAAACATGGTTTTTGCGGAATTTACAAAACTATTTAAGACAGAACACATAACAAAAATGGATTGCTTAAATAAACCTTATAATCACGAACAGCACGAAGTTTTGACAACCATACCAACCACAAAAGAAAAAGATGGATTGGTATTAGAAGAGATAGAAAAAGGTTTTATGATAGGCGAGAAAGTTTTAAGAACGGCAAAAGTTGTCGTAGGAAAAACAAAATAAACTTCCAATTTTGGAAATTTTCTTTGTTCTGGACAGCTCGAATATAAAAGAATATTCCACGCTTGTCCAAGCCTCGAAAATTCCTCAAACTTGAAAGTTTTAAGAATTTAAAAAATATAAAAAAATTGACGAAACATTTTGAGATGATTTTTTATTTTCTTTGCAACGACTAGTCCGTTCAGCGAATACTGCGAAGCAGTAGCGGGACTTTAGGAGCAAAAAAATAAAAAAGCACTCAAAAGGGAGAGGAAGAAAATGAGTAAAATAATAGGAATAGACTTGGGGACTTCTAACACAGCAGCAGCTGTAATGGAGGGTGGAAAATCTACAATAATACCGTCTGCAGAAGGTGCAAGTATCGGTGGTAAAGCATTTCCATCTTATGTAGCATTCACAAAAGACGAACAAAGACTTGTAGGCGAACCTGCAAGAAGACAAGCAATTGCAAATCCAGAAGGTACAGCAACTGCATTCAAAAGAAGAATGGGTGAGGGGCATAAATTCACCTTAAGAGGCAAAGAATTTACACCACAACAATTATCCGCATTCGTACTTCAAAAAGTTAAGCAAGATGCAGAAGCATTTTTGGGCGACAAAGTAGAAAAAGCAGTTATAACCGTACCTGCATATTTTAACGATAACCAAAGACAAGCAACAAAAGATGCTGGTAAAATTGCTGGCTTAGAGGTTGTAAGACTTGTAAACGAACCAACAGCAGCAGCACTTGCTTTTGGTATTGATAAAGCCGGTAAAGAACATAAAATTTTAGTGTTTGACCTTGGTGGTGGCACACTTGATGTAACCATTATGGAAATGAGTAAAGAAGGTGCATTTGAAGTTATATCAACATCTGGCGACACAAAACTCGGCGGAACAGATATGGACGATGCACTTATTAATTGGGTAATGGACGAGTTTAAAAAATCCGAAGGGATAGATTTATCAAAGGATGCAACCGTAGCACAAAGATTAAAAGAAGCTTGTGAAAAAGCAAAAATAGAACTTTCTACCACAATGGAAACAGATATTAATTTGCCGTTCATAACAGCAGATTCAAGCGGACCAAAACACTTAACAATGAAACTTTCCCGTTCAAAACTAGAAACACTTGTAGAAGATATTGTTAAAAGATGTGATGAGTCAATTGACAGAGCATTAAACGATGCAAAAGCATCGCCAAACGATATTGACAAAATCATTTTAGTTGGCGGACCAACAAGAATGCCGATAGTTCAAAAGTTTGTAGAAAACCATGTCGGCAAAAAGATTGAACGAGGTATAGATCCTATGGAATGTGTCGCCGCAGGTGCTGCAATTCAAGCAGGTATTATAACTGGCGATGTTAAAGATGTGTTGTTATTAGATGTTACACCACTTTCTTTAGGTATAGAAACCTTGGGTGGTGTGTCGACGAAATTAATCGAACGAAACACAACAATACCTGTAAAAAAACAGCAAGTATTTTCAACCGCAGCAGATAATCAACCAGCTGTAACAATTAATGTATTGCAAGGTGAAAGAACCCAAGCTAAAGACAATGTGCCACTTGGTAAATTTGATTTAGATGGAATCCCACCAGCACAAAGAGGGGTACCACAAATTGAAGTTACTTTTGATATTGATGCAAACGGTATTTTAAAAGTTTCTGCAAAAGATATGGGTACAAATAAAACTCAGCATATAACAATTACTGCGCCAAACAAATTGGACGAAGCAGAAGTGGATAAGTTTGTTAAAGATGCAGATAAATATGCCGAAGAAGATAAAAAATATAAAGAAACCGTAGAGGCTAAAAACGAAGC